>NZ_JACJPW010000005.1 GCF_014696265.1 Aerosakkonema funiforme FACHB-1375
ATCTTAATTTAATTAGCCTTTTTTCGCTCAGCTAACATCTGAGCTATTTCGTCTTGTAAATCAGAGTTTAGACTATCGCACCTGGGGTGCGATAGTCTAAACTCCAGTTAGTAATGTTGGGAGAACCTCAACGGACGCTAACTGCTGCAAGTGCTGTCAATATTCGCGATCGTTAGCAGAGTGCGATGCAAGGATTTTGGATTGGCTGGGCCTTGAAACGGACAGAGTTTGAGATTGGCCAATTCAGTACTTAGTAGCAACCTTGCTTTTGGATGACGCGAGTTCTCGGTGCAAGTGTTCGCGTAGTGTGCGCCTCAAAGAATTCGCGCTCCAAAGCTTAGGTTGACAGGAAGTAAGAGTTTCTTACGTTTTTTCAAGCTTTAATCGGTAAATTGAGAAGGGCAAGTGTGGGATCATAATTTACCGGTTTCTTCGAGCGTTTCAATTACGGCAAAACAAACGTAGGAACCTGCGATTAACAGAAATGCTGAAACCAAATAGGCAACGGCGATCGTCTGAAGTGCAGATCCAAAGGAAATGTAGTCGATCATGAATCGGCCTCCTTGAGCCTTATCTGTCCCTATTATTCCCTCATGCGCTACCAAATTTCACTACTGATTTATGGTGATTTTTAATCTGTCGATCGGCTGAAAGAAAATTTACATATCACACTTTGGCATAAATTGCATAAATTTCTATCTTGTTGGTGACGCTAAACTATGGTTTTTGGCATAAATGTATCGATCGCGCAGGTCGAAAGTCGGGAAGATAGGGGCAGCCGATCGTTTGCGATCGAGACAAATTAACGTTCTCAGCAATATTGGCTGCCACAATAAACATAATTCTCAATCCCCTCAGTCAAAGTTGGGATACCTGTCCTACTGTCCTAACTAGATTGAATAAGCACTGGGACACGGTTTTTGTAGCAGCGTGCCATCGGCATTCATACTAAAGTCCTTGCCGGGGATAAAACCTTTGGCAATTAACCGTTTATAAGTATTTACTGACATTATTCTTTTGATTTCCTGTTTAATATCAACAGGCAGCAAATTTTCTGTAGCCCAAAAAAATAGCTCTCCGTCAAACCAGATCAAACGCTCAAGACCGATCAGCATCACACCAGCTACTTCTTCTAGGGTCATTTTGGTTCTCAGATTGGCGATGATATCGGAAGCAATCTGCCTGTTACGGGTCATTATACCCATTGTCACTTTTGTGATTTCTTGTTCTAACTCCAATTGGTTCATCCTTTCCACCTATATCGGTTACTGACAGCGATCGCGCAGCCTTTTTGCCAGAGCGAAAGGCTATTCTGCCAAGTATACCCAAAGGTGGACATCAGTATATCGTTGGGGGGATGCAAATTTGAGCTTCTTTATATTTACCTGTAACTCAGTCCGCCTTTAGGCGTACAGCTATTGATTTTTATTGGTTTTATTCATAAACTGACAAGTATAGCTAAAAAAAAAGTGTATGTCAAATGGGTAGATCGAGAGTAGGGGTTGAAGCACCCAATCTTTTGGGCTTCACTCCGTATTAGAATAGACCAAACAGTTGCTGGATTGGGTAGGGAGGCAACAAAAATGAAAGTTTTATCCGGGTTTGATGAAGTTGTGCAATATTTACAACAGCATGAAAACTCAACGCGCATTAAAAAGTTAATCTTCGGTGCGTGCCACAATGTTTGGGAAAATGACCTAAACAAGTTGCAAAATTTTACTTTTCAGGATTTACTCAAAAAATTATTTGAGGCTAATCCAACGCCAGAAAATCTCAAATTAACTTTGGATAAAGTTGTAAAAACTCTTAATAAACCGGGGGAATATTCTGTAATAGCAACTATAATTTTTGAGAAAGTCAGTAAGCTATACTCGAATATTGAGGAGCCAACGCAAGTAGTATCAAGCGGTTCTAAAAGCCCAGCTTTGGCAGTGCAGCCAATAGCGCAAAAACAGCCGGATGTTGCCACAAAATCGCAAGTCAATCAAACAGTACCGCCATACGATCGCTTTAACGTGCGGATGGAAATTATGAAATATACAAATCCGTTCAGGGCGAAAGTACTTATATTTTCCACCCTGTATCACCAACTAAGTTTCAGCGAACAGGATTTAGTAACGATTAGAAGCTACGAATTTGACGATTTGCTGTTTAATTTGTACGCATTCTGCGAAACGGTAAGAGAGCTAGAGGCTAGACTAAGCAGCACTGCTCGGTGTCTATTTGAACCGGAAGAAAATTCGCAAGCAGCAAGCGCAATAATACAGACGCTGAAACCCTTTTATACCAATCGCGTACCGGGAATGTACAAAGTAAAAATATTAGAGAATGTTATGTCTGTAGAGACACAAGCAGGTATAGATCGCGGGCAGTTAATGAACGTAACTGAGAGCCATTTAAATGATGAAAATGATAATACCTATCAGGTACGCCAGCTGTAAATTCAAAATTAAGGTAATTAATAGGAAAAGTATATGGATGGTAACGAACTAAAAAGGCGATACGCTGCTGGGGAAACAAATTTTAGCGGTGCGAACCTCAGCGGTGTAAACTTATATGGTGCGGATTTGATCGGAATTTCTCTGCCTACAGCAGATTTGCATGGCGCTACTCTAGTTTTTGCATATCTGAATCGGGCTATACTCAGAAAGGCAAATTTAATTGGTACAAAGTTATGCGGTGCCAACTTAAACCAGGCTACCCTTACTTCTGCAAATTTACACAATGCCGATTTGCACGGCGCAACTTTACAAAATGCCGATTTGCGCGGTACGAATTTGACTTTAGCATACCTACTGGATGCTAATTTGATCGGTGCAGATTTACGCGGTGCAAATCTCAGCGGTGCTAATTTGACCGGTGCTTGCTTGCGGGGTGCAAACTTGCGGGAGGAAGCGAGAGTTTACGTTGCTACTATGCGCGGTGCTAAGTTGCGTAGAGCAGACTTGAGAGGTGCGAACTTGACAGGTGTAGATTTGGCGAAAGTTGACTTAAGCGGTGCGAATTTGAGCGAGGCAACTTTACGCGAGGTAAATTTGTGTGGTGCGGATTTATCTGAAGCTAATTTGAGCGGTGCGTTTCTCACGGAAGCTAATTTAAGCGAAGCTAATTTGCGCTATGCCAACATGACTAATGTTAAGTTGGAACGGGCAAAATTGCTGGAAGCAGACATGACTGGTGTGAATTTGCGCGGTTCTCTATTAGCTGACGCTAAGTTGAATAAAGCGCAGTTGAGTAAGGCTAATATGAGTGCTTGTCGGCTGGTCAGAGCAGATTTAAGTCGGGCAAATTTATCTGAAGCTAATTTAAGCGATTCCGATTTGATTGAAGCTTACTTAGCGAGGACAAATTTGACTAATGCGAATTTGAGTAAAGCGAATTTTACTAGAGCAGAGTTGAGTAGTGCCTATCTGACTGGCGCAAATATGAGCGGTACAACTATGCCTGATGGGATAATTCAAGGTTATTAATTGGGTAAGCCATTTTGGCAAAAATAATTTTATCTAAGTAGAGATTGACGGAAATGGCTGACCCAGAAGTAAACTTAGCGTTGCTAGTCGCGAGAATTGACCAGATGGAACAACAGCAGAAAATCGTAAAGCGATATGTTTCCAAACTTAAACGCCGATTAGATAATCTGACAGAACAATTCAATAATCGACCTGAATTACAGGAGTTGGAATGTTTGCGGCAGGAATTTGGGGAGTTGCAACTACATCTCAATGGTAAAGATGTTGCTAAAAACGGTAAAAGTAAAAATACCGATAATTCTCTTGAGAAAACTCAGAAATTACTGATGAGCGTAGAGGAATTCGTGAAGCAGTATGAGGAGGGAGAATTGGATTTTATTGGTGTTAACTTGGCTGGAGCGAATTTGAGCAGACATAACTTGAGCGGTCTCAATCTCTGTAGGGCTAATCTTTCTAGGAGTGACTTGAGTGAAGCTGACTTAATTTCCACAAATCTTTCTGGGGCAAACTTGAGCGAAGCAAACTTAGAAAGAGCCAATTTGAAGGGAGCTAATATAATGGGAGCTAATCTCAGAAATGCAAAACTCAAAGGTGCAATTATGCCAAGAGGAGTTATTCACGTTTAGAGGATCGAGTCAGTCGGTGGGTAGAATTAAACGTAGGGTGGGCATTGCCCACCAAAATGCAACCCTTGAACAGCGCTAATGGTGGGCAGTGCCCACCCTACAAAATGCTACAAGTTGCTTTCAGTAGTTATGCTGTTTTGGAAAAGTTGTCAATTTGGGGAAAATAACTGTAGTTAGCAAGAGATTTAGGGAAATGGCTGACGCAGAAGTGGACTTAGCATCTCTGGTTGCGAAAATTGAGCAGATCGAACAACAGCAAAATCTTATAAAACAATATTTTTCCAAGCTTAAACGCCAGTTAGATAATTTGACAGAACAATTCAACAATCGACCTGAATTGCAGGATTTGGAATGTTTGCGGCGGGAAGTTGCGGAGTTGGAACAGCGTCTTGATGGGAGAGTTGCTGAAAGCGATCGATCTCATTTTACCCAAACTCACAAGCCGGAATCTGTTGATGATATTGACAGTATAAATCGGGAAATTGAAAAAATCGATCGCAGACTGCGCCAAGACCAACCAAAACAAACATCGCTTCCAGAAGCTAGCGCATCAGTGACAGCTTCTACTGGTGTTGAGGTTGTGGATGCTCAGCCGACAAACCAAGATGCTGTTCTCAGTCCTGTCAATACCAATAATGTTAAATCGGCTGAAATTGAAAGTATTGATGATTCTGTAGAAGAAAGTCAGGAACCAACTCTCACCGCTGAGGAAATTTTGAAACGGTATCAGGAGGGAGAACGGGATTTTAATAACATAAACTTGGCTGGAATTGATTTGAGCCAAGCATCCCTGAAAAAGGTTAACTTAACAGAGACAAACCTGCAAGGGGCAAATATGATAGGGACAGACCTCAGCGAGGCATGGTTGGTTGAAGTCAACTTAAGTGATGCCAATCTAGCTACAGCAAACTTGCAGAATGCTAAGCTCCTTGATGCCAATCTCAACGAAGCAACTTTGAAGGAGGCGAGCCTAAGTCATGCCAATTTAACTGCCGCCAATCTAAGTGGAGCAAACCTTGACAAAGCTAAACTAAATTACGCTAACCTAACTACGGCAAATCTAGGTGGAGCCAATTTAACTCAAGCAAGGTTAGACACGGCTTATCTAATTAGGGCGAACCTAAGCGGAGCAAACCTAAGTGGAGCATACTTAGGCAGCGCTAATTTAACTACAGCAAACCTAAGTGGAACAAACCTAAGTGGAGCTAACTTAGGTGGGGCTAACTTCACGGGAGCAGATTTGAGTAAAGCGAAGTTAACTGAAGCAAATTTTACTTCTGCAAACCTAAGCGGTGCTAACTTAACTGGGGTAAGTTTGCTTGGGGTAAACTTTGAGAATGCCAATTTGAGCGGACAAAACTTGAGCGATCGTAATCTCTCTGGGGCTAACCTTTACAGGAGCAATTTGTCCAATACAGATTTAAGTTCAACAGACCTTCGGGGAGCAAACTTGGGTGAAGCCAACTTAGAAAAGGCGAATCTAAAAGAAGCAAAATTGACTGGCACAAACCTGTACAAGGCTAAGCTTACTGGGGCTATCATGCCAGATGGCACGACTCACGAGTAGGGAATTGCTAAACTGTTTGGGTTGAGATTATCGGTAAGGTGCAGTACAAAAGATCTGAGAATTCACTTTTATTGCACCTTTTGTTCTTCTAAATTTTCCTGCTTGCGAGAATCGAGCAATTCCTCTGCTCTTTCCAATCGGCGAAGATATAGAGGATTGCGGTGATTTTCTGCTTCTACTTGGGCGATCGCACCATCCAAAAATACATTGAGAGCATCAAGCATTTGGCAGGTTTCCCGCAATCGGGCAACAGTTCGCGCTTTCGTTTGTGGATCGGGAATTCTTGGTTGTTGATTCATGGTAAATTCCAAGTATTGAATCAAAATTTTACTCTGAAAACACTCTAGGCGGTGGTGGCGCTTCATCGAAACTTAGCCGCACAAAATACCTGCTGAAAACAGTGCTATTCGGTTTCCAAGCGGGATGCCAATAAATATCCTGAATCACAGCTTTGGCATTATCGTTATTTTCCGGCCATTGGAAAGTAACGACACCAAAGTTGCTGAAACCGACAACTTCATCGCCTTCTTGCAGCCAGCGATTTCGCCACAGTAAGGAAATAAAATCTTTCCAGCTTTTGGACTTTTCTTCTTCTGCTAATTCGTGATTATTCTGCCAAACAATTTCTTCAGCTTTCTGTCGTTTTATCCATTCGATACAATACCGCCAATCAGGTAAAGATTCCCTATTTTTGACAAAAATTTCCCAAGCAATTTCATCGCTACCGCGAATATAGTCTATTTGCCGCAAAACTGGTGTTTTCGGCGGTAAATTTACATCGAGCATACGCACTTTTTCCTGAATAACTTGCATTTCAATTAGTTGGGGCGTGTTGTTCCATCCCGCCCAATATTGTGGTTTTTCTGGTGCGATCGACTTCGCTTTTGTGTGGATAAAATGGGTTGTCCACTCGGCATTTTTGAAGGCGCTGGAGGTTAACTGTGCGAGTACGTGGGATGACTCAGGTGCATTGCGATCGACTTTCGATTCGCCAAAATGGTAATTAGACCAGTAGCTGAGGCGAACGGCGCAACCGTAGTGAATATCGCCGGAAAGGATAATTACGCGATCGCGCTGTTTAAACATTTCCGCCAGCAACATGGAAAAAGCTGTTTCGTGAAAATTCCACGAGTCACCCGCATCGCTACCAAAAACATTACCCCGTTCCAAATCTAACTTTTGAACTAAATCGATAATTGCCAAGCTAACTAAATTTGTCGGTGCAATAATTATGGTTACTTCGATATTAGGATTACTACAGTCTTTGAGAGGTTTTTCAATCTGTTTTTCAAATGCTGTGTGACTGAGTAACATGGGAGGTTCTGTTGTGCGATCGTCACCTTTTGCATAACCTCGCCAAGTGCGGGTATCAAGTACGATGGTTTCGTGCTTAAAGCTTTCGATTCTATAATGCCACTCTAAAGCTTGCGTTCCATCTGCATAATCTCGATTTAAAATAAAGCTATCTTCATCTTCTGTTAGCTTGGGCAAATTAGTTTCTGAATCTATTTCAGGAATTGCCAAATACTTAGCAAGTTTTGACCCTAATAAATCATCATTTCCTGCTGATAAAGACCATTGTTGTGCAGCTTCTAATAATTTTTCTCCCGATTGCCCATTTTGGAAATTTTCGGGTGTATTTCCCCATGCTTGAAATATCGCATATGTCAATAAACCATTTTGCAAAGTACGTCTACCAAGCGGTTTGCAAAGGACGCGGTTGCACCACTCGCGATTGAGATACCAATCATCGCTAATATCGTGGTCATCGCAAATCATATAAGTTGGGATATTAGCAAGCGATCGCCTAATTTTCCATAAGTCTCGTGCGAATGCTTCCACAGTCAAAGCTTCTTTATCCCACAGTTTCGCCTCCTTACCATCTTTTTGTACATCTTTGCTGTGGGGTAATTCATGGGGCCAAAGAATAGGCGACCACACAAACAAGTACATCGCTAAATATTCGCCCAAACTAAACAAGTGACTTTTAGCTTTTTCCGGTTTATTGACAAGCATAGCGGTGAAACCGCCGTAATCTCTAGCAATTTCGCTGCGCGTACCCGGTTTTAAATCTCTGGCATAGATGTATCGTTCCTCATCATTTGCATCTTTTTTGAGGGGCAAATTTTCTTGCCAACCCAACAGGGTATCCCCTGCATCTGTTAGCGCCCACAGGAGGGCATCGGCAACATCATCACCGTAGATTTGATCGCCTGTAAAAAAAAGTTGATGCGGTCTATAATTTGGCTGATTCGCATATTCTAAAATCATATTATCTAATATATTGAGAGCATCCCGTCCGCCTCCGTGCGGTTTGCGGCAAGAACCGTGTACAATTCGCAAATAATTTAGGTCATCTGGCGGCATAGCAAAAGTGGGCAGTTGATGCTCAAAATAACTAATTGTCACATCATTAAAAGATGCTTCCGAACACAAAGCTTTAGCCAAATACCAATTTCGGCAGGCGAAATCTATGTTGTACGCATAAATTTGTCCTGGTTGCAAATATTCGGCGTTAACTGATTTAGCTGTAACAGCAACTACGTGCAAGTATTTGCCCAGCTGGATGGTCGTTCTGGAACCCTCAAGCAGCAAATCGTTAACAATTTCTCCCTGACCGTTCTCTGTGGAGTAAACTCTCAGCGTTACTTCGCTAGGTTCTTTCAGGGCGATCCAAACGGTAACCCCATCCGGATCTGTTCGTCGTAATATTGGGCCAGCGAGAATGAGCGGCAGGAGAGCGATGCGATAGCTTAAAGGCGTCCATGACATAGGTTGTATCTCCAATTCGATGCAAGCAGCCTGAATTTTATTTAAAGCTGACTTTAATATAGCTGCCCGTAAGTCTTTGTAATGTGCGATCGCACAAAGCGGGTTTATTTGACGGGGAAAGCCTGTGTTGAGTTGCTAGCATTTCAGAAAATCGGTTTATTTTTTCTCGAAATAGGTCAAAAGAGACATGAGTTTTCTTCTAGGGGATTGCAACTTGGTATTAGCTGAGTTCAGAGATGTATGGCTATGCCTTATCAACAAATTGATGATTTACCGGACTCGGTAAAAAATCACCTACCCAAACACGCTCAGGAAATTTTCCGCGCCGCATTTAATAATGCCGCAGAAGAGTACGATGAGGAAGAGGCTGCTTTTAAGGTTGCCTGGAGTGCGGTGAAGCACAAATACGAAAAAGGGGACGACGGCAACTGGCACGAGAAGCAGGAATAGCAGTCGAGCTTTTTGGGAAGACGATTTTAACTATGAACCGGGTGTTTTAAACTCTGGTTCATTCTATTTCGTTGAGAAATTGCAACAATATATTAGTCTAAGATTTAAGGAAACTCAAAATAATTTTGTGCTAATCTGCCATTGCAATGAATTTTAGTAATGTTGGAGATAGCAATGTCTGGGCCTACTCGCCGTGCGCTACCGATAATTTTGATTGGACTTCAGATACAGAAAAAATGCGTTATATCGACGGTGGATGGGAATTTGATGTCAGTGGAACCGACTTTGAGGGAACTTTCCGTATAGAAATAGATGAAGTTCCTGAAGTTGGCGAACCACAGGCATTTTTGAAAAATTAGGTAAAGCTTTTGGTTGGGTTTGGCTATTGTATAATCCAACCAAAAGCTCGAAAATAGAGAGGTATTTATTAGATGCGATCGCACCGCGTAATATCGTATAGCCCAAATTCTTCGCGGATCGATTTAGTCAATAGACGGAAATTAAGAAAGTATTTAATTTTCCATAAAATGCCTTTATCCTTATTTTTATCTAGGAATAAACTACTATCTTGCAAATAAATATTTTCTTGGTTACCCACTATGTATAACGCACCGAAAAATGGTAATGCTTGGAGAGGAGTTATTCTCTGTGCCATCTTATCTTCTACATCCCTATGGTTGTCATAATACCTATTAAGTTCTGGGTAATCCTGGCTTATATCTTCAGGTAAATCGTGCAGGTCATATCTAATAATGTTACAACTTCCACACAATTTATTAAATGCTTTCCTACGCAAATATATAAATTTGCTCCCCGCCTGATACACATATCCTTTATTTACAAACCATCCATTAATTTGAGGATTTTGATTAACAAATGCGGCTAGGTGTTTGCTAATGCAATCGTCAGCATCTACGACCATAGTATGAGACGGTTTGAACTGCCGTCCGTAAAATAATCCCCATAAAATTTTACGACCTTTATCTAAGCTTTTAGATTTGAAGTCTTGCTCTGGTATCGGAAAATCTACTTCAATATAAGTTATGTGAGGATGATTGAATTCAATTTCTGGTTTTTCATGACAGACGACAATAACTCTAAAATCGTTTGAGGTTTGACTGCAAACCGATTTTACAGTTCTCTCAAATAACTTACAGACGAGTTCCCAGGATTTTGAAACTTTGGCGCTTTTTAGCGGTATGACAAATAATAGCATATTAAAGATCGCTCGATCGCAATATGTAATTATAGCTTAATTAATCACAACCAGTTAATATTATAATATTTTTGGATCGAGCAAATCGAGGATTTCGCTGTTTGGTTCAAATCTCCTGGCAAAATAAAAATCACCCTTAGTCATATTTGGGTAATCTTCCATAGTCAGAATTTTATAGTGACCGGTTTGGCGATCGCCTGCCACTGCATAACGCATATCATTATTGCATAAATTAAATTCTTTGTGGTTGGCTAACACAGTTGCTATTAAAGATTCTTCTGGCGCAATAGTTCTTTTGTAATAAGAGACTATTTTAGGATTATTTTTCAGAAACTCTTTTAAATATACAAGGCATTTTCGAGAAAGGGTACACCAAGTCACATTTCCGTAACAGATAAAATTATCGTTAAAAGGAATAGAAAATGACTTGACTCCCACTCGGAATCCAAAAGTGGTAAAAATATGAATCAGTGATTGGATCTGGTTGATTCGGGAAAATTTTTTCACTACCGGATGCAACCATTTTGGCATATAAAAGTAGTATTGGTAGTAGAATCGGGTATAGCCTCTATTGTGCGGATGCCAAGGGCCTGTTTTCCAGTGTTGGATAAAAGCATCATATTCGGTGTTAGTCAAAAATTCTTCAAATTTAGATAGCGGTTGAATCGGATAATCTTGCCCAGAGAGATGTATTAGCCAGTCGAAGTCTGAATTACGCTCAAACAGCCAGTCTAGCGCTTCTAGATAGACCTCGAAGAAAGAATATTCATTTCTAATTGGCGGTTTATTTCTTTTAATCAGATCTATTCCTGATAAATCGCTTAAAGAAGTTAAATCCAAATAGGAAGTGCTGAAATCATGGCTAATCAACACCAGGCAATTGGGGCTAGATTTTTTGATAATTCGAGCGAGTCTACAGACCTGTTCTGGGTTATTATGACTTTGGATGAAGTAGCAGACTTTCATGGTTTTTATACTTCACTAATAAACCTGTGTTTCGGGAATTGGTACGACAAACTTTCCTCCCCATTCCCGAATTTTTGCCATTTGTTCCATCACTTCATCTTTGAGATTCCAGGCCAGAATTAACAAGTAATCTGGCTTAGTTTCAAAGATTTTATCTGGAGATAAAATGGGGATATGACTACCGGGCATAAATAATCCTTGTTTGTGGGGATTGCGATCTACTACGTAATCGATAAAGTCTGTACGAATACCGCAGTAATTGAGCAGGATGTTGCCTTTGGATGGCGCACCGTAAGCAACAATTACTTTTCCTTCGGCTTTGGCTTGAATCAGAAAGCTTAACAGTTTGCGTTTCGTTTCTTTAACTCTCTCACCAAATTTTAGATAAGTTTCTATGCGATCTAATCCGGCTTGGATTTCTTTTGCTTTCACCCGATATATGCGATCGCTTACAACTGGATTTGGTGCGTTTTCATGCTTTCCATAGATCCGAATTGAACCTCCATGAGTCGGAATTTCTTCTACATCAAAGAGTGTTAAGCCGTGCGTAGCAAATATTTTTTCGACAGTTAATAAAGATAGATAAGAAAAATGTTCTTCGTGAATTGTATCAAATTGATTTCCTTCTACAATCTGCAATAAATGGGGAAACTCCATTGTCAAAATACCAGATGGTTTTAAAACAAGCTTCATTCCCGCTACAAAATCATTTAAATCTGGTACATGAGCTAAAACATTATTTCCTAATAAAAGATCGGCTTGTTTGCCTTGAGAAACCACTTCTTTTGCTGTTTCTACACCAAAAAATCTGACCAGAACAGGAATGCCTTTTTCTTGGGCTACTTTCGCTACATTACCCGCAGGTTCTATTCCTAAAACAGGAATTTGTTTGGCCTGAAAATACTGGAGCATATAACCATCATTACTGGCAATTTCTACAACTTGACTATTTTGGTTAAGCCCCAATTTGGCGATTATCATATCGCTGTAAATTTTGGCGTGTTTTAGCCAACTATCGGAATAAGAAGAAAAGTAAGGGTAATTACCATCGCCAAACATATATTCTGGCGATTCGATTTCTTCTAATTGTACCAAAAAACATTTTTCGCAAACATTAGCACGAATAGGATAAAATTTTTCAACGCGATTAAGCTGGTCTTGACTTAAATAGTCATTCGCGATCGGTGACATTCCTAAATCGGCAAAATTATGTTCGATCGGGGTATTGCAGAAAGCGCAGTGAGAATTTTTCATGGTTGATTTTGTCGTGATATTTTTAGGATTTAATTAACGTTTTTTCTACAGGCAAAAAGTAATTATTTTGTTCTAATCGTAATCGATCGCAGAGTCTGCCTGTGGGCAATTGTACATCATTGTAACTTACTACTTGGTCTTTGGGAATATCTCGCTTGAGGCGACAACCTTCGGCTAAACCTATTGGCAATAGATTTTCTCTTCTTACCACATCGGAATTTTCGCACTGACCGTAGACCAGATAGCCACCGATCCCGTCTAAAGTTTCTCCTGCTTTGAGATTAGTTTTTGCGATCGCCACCACATCTACAACAGGGCCACCCAAAGGCGCTAATATGACATCTTGAAACAATACAACTCTAGCTACTGATATTGGTACTTCAAAGTAGCAGAGATGGTAAGGAGTGTAGAAGCTGTATAGGGGGCCTTCACCTAATTTATAAAGATTGAGATAATGACGATGCTTGGGGTCGTCGTTGGTAGCAAATATAAAGACGCCGGGACTTGGTTTTGCACCTAAAACATAGTCTACAATGCCACCCCATTCTTTTAGTTGGTCAACGTTATACATATTAGTCATTTCATCAACATGACCGGAGTATTCGTATCCCAACATACCGCGTTTTGCAACTCTCATACCCGTGCCATTGGCAACGATCGCTTGCTCAAAAGACATCTTAGTACCATCAGCAAAACTGGTCACCATTTGCGGCGTTTGATCCCAGCGTTTGGCGAAAGCTTCCTGGGTAGTGGGGTTGCGATAATGGTCTTGCAGCCCTTTAATATTACCGCATAAAAGAGGAGTTAATCCAATACTTTTAACGAACCGATAAAGGTTCATTTGTACCCCTGGTTGATCGCCATCGCAAGCGGTGATAATCACGCCTGCGCGATCGGCATAAACTTTCAAAATTGGGCCGATCGTACCATCTAATTCGGCATTCATCAAGATAATATGTTTGCGATAGGATATCGCTTCCATCACGACTTTAGCGGCAAATTCGATCGTACCAGTGACTTCAATTAAAGCATCGATGCTTTCCGCTTGACACAACAACATCGCATCATCAGTTATCGCATATTTCCCTTGAGCGATCGCATCTTCTAAATTGGCAACGTTATTAACAATTTTAACTTCTTCAACTCCCGCTTCATCGTAAGCTCGCTTTGCTTTATCCAAATGTCGGTTAAAAATAGCTACCAGCTTCATTCCCGGCACTGAATTGATAATTTGGTTGGCAATGCCTCGACCCATAGCCCCAGCACCAATCATTGCTACTTTGATGGGGTTTCCTGCTTCTGCGCGTGCTTGCAGCGCTCGATCGACAATAATCATTTTTCTTCTCCTATAACCGATTCTAATAATGGCCAATTTGCATCTTTTAGCGAAATTTCACTCACCGAGAGCGGCCAATTTATATTAAGTACAGGATCGTCATAACGCAGACCTCGTTCGTATCCAGGAGTATAAAACTCGCTTACTTGATAGATTGCTTCAGCTCCATCTGTCAAAGCTTGATAGCCATTGGCAAACATTTCCGGTACATACAAAGCGCAGCGATTTTCATCTGTTAATTCTACCCCAATATGAGATAGATAGGTAGGAGATTCAGGTCGCATATCTACAATTACTTCATAAATAGCGCCTTTTGTACAGCGAATCAATTTTGCTTCTGTTACCGGAGGAATTTGATAGTGCAATCCTCGCAGCGTACCTTTGTTAGGGTTAAAAGATAAGTTCGTTTGGGCGATTGGTGGTTTCAATCCTCTCTCTTCAAAGTCCTTCGCGCAAAATATACGCGCAAAAAAGCCTCGCCGATCGGATATTTTTTCGATCTCGACTAAGAAAGCTCCTTTTAACTGCGTTTCCGTAAATTGCATAATTTAATTTACCGATAAAACAGACGGAGTAGTGATTAACGAGCGAGATAAAATCGGCTTTTCTTCTAAGCTGCGATAGCGTTTAATTTGGTCTTCCACAATCTCTCTTATATCCTGCTTATTGAGATAACTTTGGTAAAATTCTACTATCCATTCAAGGGTTTGCTCCAAGGATAATGCCGGTTGCCATCCCAATTTAGCTTTTGCTTTCGAGCAATCAAGTTTCAAGTAATTGTCTTCGTGGGGATGATGCGCTGCATCTAATTCCCAAATCGCTCCATTTCCCCATAATTTTGTTAGCTTTTCCACAATCCAAATTACAGGTTTGGCATCTTCTTCGTTAGGGCCAAAGTTCCAAGCTTCGGCATACTCTGGCCCATATTTCCATAAATGTTCGGCTACGCACAAATAACCGCTCAAAGGTTGCAAGACGTGCTGCCAAGGACGAGTGGCATGGGGGTTGCGAATTAAGACCGATCGCCCCATCATAAACGATCGCATAATATCCGGTATTAACCGATCTGCCGCCCAGTCACCGCCACCGATGACGTTACCTGCTCTGACACTTGCTATTGCTACCCGATGGCGATCGTAATTAGCAGCAGAAAAATAAGAATCTCGATAGGCAGCAATTACTATTTCCGCACAAGCTTTGCTACTGGAATAGGGGTCTCGACCTCCCAAAGTTTCATTTTCGCGATATCCCCAAACCCATTCTTTATTTTGATAGCATTTATCGCTAGTAATCGACACCACTGTTCGGACGCTGGGAGTATGGCGAACTGCTTCCAAAACGTTCACCGTTCCGATGATATTTGTTGTGTAAGTTTCCACCGGATACTGATAGGAATAACGCACCAACGGTTGAGCGGCTAGATGAAAAACAATTTCTGGTTGATGTTCTGCCATCACCGCTTGGAAATTTTCCAAGTCGCGAATATCTCCGACGATCGAAATCATTCCCCGCTCAACATTTGCCAGTTCAAACAAACTGGGTTGCGTCGGTGCTGGCAAGGAATATCCTATAGTTGTTGCTCCCAACTTTTGCAACCACAGGGATAGCCAACTACCTTTAAATCCCGTATGACCTGTAATTAAAACTTTTTTGCCATGCCAAAATGTATAATCCATTAATTCACCTGTTTATAACTAAAGATAATTCTTAGCTGCGAAATCTTTACCAGATTTTCCAGGGGGGATTTCCATTTTCCCAAAGATTTTCCAGGTAATTCTTATCCCTGAGAGTATCCATCGGTTGCCAAAATCCATCATGCCTGTAAGCTGATAACTGTTGGTGATGCGCGAGTTTCTGCATTGGTTCTTGTTCCCACACTGTTGCATCATCAGCAATGTAATCGATCGCTGCCGGTTCTACAACAAAATACCCCCCATTAATCCAGGCTCCATCTCCTTGTGGCTTTTCGTGAAAACTACTGATGATAGTTTGATCTTTTGCCAAAGAGATGGCTCCGAAACGTCCGGGTTGCTGAACGGCAGTCAAGGTTGCCAAGGTGCCCTGCTGTTTGTGGAATTCTATTACTTTAGTGATATTTACATCGCTGACTCCATCCCCGTAAGTTAAGCAAAAAGTTTCATTACCAATATGTTCTCTCACTCGCTTCAATCGTCCACCAGTCATGGTTTTTTCGCCTGTATCTACCAACGTGACCCGCCAAGGTTCGGCATAGCCTTTATGAATGTTCATTTGATTAAATCGCAAATCAAACGTGACATCGGACATCCGCATAAAATAGTTGGCAAAATACTCTTTGATCGTATAACCTTTGTAACCGCAACAAATAATAAAGTCGTTAATGCCATAAGCGGAATAAATCTTCATTATGTGCCAGAGAATTGGCTGTCCCCCAATTTCCACCATTGGTTTTGGCTTAATGATGGTTTCTTCGCTTAACCGAGTACCCAATCCCCCTGCTAATATCACTGTTTTCATTGGATTGCCCTTGTTATTATTAAATTTTTTTTATTAATATATTTGAATTTTTATTTGCTTTATCTTATATATCATTAATATATGGGATAAAGCAAGATGAAAATCTAAAAAATAGATTAAAAAAATATAAATTTTTGATGAAAATGCTTTTTTGTACCCTAGCTGAGATGTTTCGGAACTTTTATGCAAATTTTGGCTACCAATCTATAAGGGTTAATTTTCTGGCTTCGCGAATTAATGGCATAACTTCTCATTTATAACCCTTACTACAATTATGTGCGATCGCCCAACCCAAACTACAGTCAAGCTTGTTTGCTACCAAACTTAAAAAAACTCAAAATACTTTGGTACAGATCTGCGGCAAGATAGAAAATCCAGGAGTAAATAATAACTACAGATCGAAAACAATGCCGCAATCAACCATAGAATCAGTCCTGCAAGAAAAACGCTTATTCCAACCATCCCCAGAATTCTCGCAAAACGCTCATATTAAGAGCTTAGAGGAATATCAGCAACTATACGATCGCGCTAAAGCCGATCCCCAGAAATTTTGGGCAGAACTAGCCGAACAAGAGTTAGAGTGGTTCCAAAAGTGGGATACCGTGTTAGATTGGCAACCGCCTTTCGCTAAGTGGTTCGTCAACGGTAAAACCAATATTTCCTATAACTGTCTGGACAGACACTTAACTACTTGGCGGAAAAATAAGGCAGCTTTGATTTGGGAAGGAGAACCGGGAGACACCCGCACTCTGACTTACGCGCAATTGCATCGGGAAGTTTGTCAATTTGCCAATGTCTTGAAACAGCTAGGCGTGCAAAAAGGCGATCGCGTCGGTATCTATATGCCGATGATTCCGGAAGCGGCGATCGCGATGTTAGCTTGTGCCAGAATAGGCGCACCCCACACAGTTGTCTTCGGCGGTTTCAGCGCGGAGGCGTTGCGCGATCGACTCATCGACGGAGAAGCTAAAGTGGTAGTCACCGCCGATGGTGGTTGGCGCAAAGATGCGATCGTACCTCTCAAAACTCAAGTAGACAAAGCTTTGGCAGAAGGCGTCCCCAGCGTCAAAAATGTCGTGGTTGTCAAGCGTACCGGTCAAGAAATACACATGGAAGACGGGCGCGATCTCTGGTGGCACGAATTGCAAAAAGGTGTCTCCGCCGATTGTCCCGCCGAACCGATGGATAGCGAGGACTTACTCTTTATCCTCTATACCTCCGGCAGTACCGGCAAACCCAAAGGCGTCGTCCACACCACTGGCGGTTATAACTTATACACCCACATGACAACCAAGTGGATTTTCGACATTAAAGACACCGATGTATATTGGTGTACCGCCGATATCGGTTGGATTACGGGACACAGCTACGTACTTTACGGCCCCTTATCCAACGGTGCTACCAGTCTGATGTACGAAGGTGCGCCGCGTGCCTCCAATCCCGGTTGTTTCTGGGATGTCATCGAAAAACACGGCGTCACAGTTTTTTATACCGCGCCAACAGCAATTCGCGCTTTCATCAAAGCAGGCGAACACTTACCCAAAGCGCGAAATCTTTCTTCCCTGCGGTTGTTGGGAACCGTCGGCGAACCGATTAACCCGGAAGCTTGGATGTGGTATCACCGGGTAATTGGCGGCGAACGCTGTCCGATCGTCGATACTTGGTGGCAAACGGAAACAGGCGGGATTATGGTGACGCCGTTACCTGGGGCGATTCCCACCAAACCGGGTTCCGCTACCCGTCCTTTCCCTGGCATTATCATCGATGTTGTCGATCTGGATGGCAATTCGGTGGCCGATAACGAAGGCGGCTATCTGTCTGTAAAATATCCTTGGCCGGGGATGATGCGGACATTGTACGGCGATCCCGATCGCTTCCGCCGCACTTACTGGGAACATATTCCCCCGCAAGATGGGCAGTATTTCTACTTTGCTGGCGATGGTGCTAGGCGCGATGAAGATGGTTATTTCTGGGTGATGGGTCGCGTTGACGATGTAATAAATGTTGCGGGACACCGCCTCGGTACAATGGAAGTCGAATCGGCCTTAGTTTCTCACCCGGCGGTAGCTGAAGCGGCTGTTGTCGGTAAGCCGGACGAACTGAAAGGCGAAGATATTGTTGCTTTTGTGACTTTAGAAAGTACGTATGAACCGAGTGAGGAACTGAACAAGCAACTCAAGCAGCACGTTGTCCAGGAAATTGGGGCGATCGCACGTCCCGGCGAAATTCGCTTTACCGACGCTTTACCGAAAACTCGTTCCGGTAAAATTATGCGGCGCTTGTTGCGAAATCTCGCCGCCGGACAAGAAGTTTCCGGCGATACTTCTACTTTAGAAGATCGGGGAGTTTTGGATAAATTGCGGGAAGGCGCTTAGGATTTTGGATTTTAGATTTTGGATTTTGGATTGATGGGTAATTCAAAATCTAAAATTATCTAAATTGCCAAGAGCGATCGCTCTTTTTTACCCAAAGAGCGATCGCTCCTTCGTATCTGACCAAGGTTTGTAAAGCAAAAGCTCGTTTGCTTAAACGGTATTCGCCCCAGCTAACATTTGATTTCTATATTTCTACAAAAAACACAGAATCCTGTTATTATATCTAGGGTTTCGGAATATCCTCTGTAAAAATGACACAAGAGCGTTAAAGCGTTTACGATCGGATCGAAAAACTCAACTCCGAAAAACTGTAGTAATGCCATGACCTCAACGAGTGTACGCTTGTTTTCCCAAGACGAATACCACCGGATGACAGAAGCAGGAATTCTCGACCCAGACGAGCGAGTGGAACTGCTAGAAGGACAAATTATCTCAATGGCTGCTAAAAATCCTCCCCATTCAGCCACCAACTTATGTGCGGCTGAATACCTCAGAAACCTACTCGCAGGACTTGCCTTAATTCGCATTCAAGACCCCATTGACCTCAGTCCTTACTCAGAACCCGAACCGGATATCGCCGTGGTGAAGATTGACCCCCGACTCTACGCAGAAAACCACCCGACTCCAACAGATACTTTCCTGCTTATAGAAATCTCAGACACGACCTTAGAACGCGATCGCAAACAAAAAGCAGCTGCTTATGCTAAAGCGGGAATTGCCGACTACTGGATTCTCGACGTAAACACCCGCCAAGTCCGTGTTTTCCGGGAAATTGTGAAGGAAACCTACCAACAAGAAACTATCCTCAACGAAGAAGCTACTCTTTTCATGCTGGCTTTTCCTAAGATAGAAGTACAAATCGATCGATTATTTCCCTAGCCTTAGCTTAATTAATGGCAGAAATTAATATGTCTTTGAAAATAAATATACTCTACAACCTGATCTTATTCTTTGTTGACATAGCAGTTTTATTATGGCTGACGCGCCAGCAGAAGCGGTGGGCGATCGGTGCTGGCGTAGGTTTATTTGCCTTGGCGGGATTGTTTTTTGCAGCGTTTCTGGGAGAAAGTTTATTTGGCATAGCCCGACTGATGAGCTATGGTATATTTTTGCATGGGTTGATTATATCGATCGGCTTAGCGATCGCACTGTATCGATCGTTTCAAAAAATTGCGATCGCCTCTGCTGTATTGGCAGTAATCATCGGCGGTATCGGTCTGGATGCGTTTGCGATCGAACCTTATTGGCTGCAAGTATCTCACGTTCAAATCAGTACGCCAAAGCTAGAAAAGGCATTAAAAATACTCGTCCTCGCTGACTTCCAAACCGACGTTTGGGGCGATTATCAGCGGCAAGCATTGCGTACAGCCATAAATCAGAAAGCTGACCTAATACTTCTTCCCGGAGATTATATCCAAGTATACAACTCTCCCGACCGAGAAAAACTGCGCCAAAACCTCAACTCCTTTCTCAAAGAAATCAACTTCGATGCCAAGTTAGGCGTATATGCTGTCAAAGGCGATCAAGAGTTTTATGAGGGATGGCCGCATATTTTTGATGGGTTGCCCGTAACAGTATTTCAAGATAGTAGAACCGTACCGCTAACCAAACTTTGCATCACCGGACTAACCCTCAACGATTCGCGAAATCCTCAGTTAAAAATTCTCGAATGCGGCAGCAAATTTCACATCGTCTTCGGTCATGCACCTGACTTTGCTTTAGGCAATATTAATGCCGATTTGTTAGTAGCAGGTCACACTCATGGCGGTCAGGTGCGACTTCCTTTCATTGGCCCTGCGATCAAGATGTCGAGAGTGCCTCGCAAATGGGCAGCTGGTGTCACCGATATCGGTGACGGACGCACGCTGATAGTTTCGCGAGGAGTTGGGATGGAAAGGGGAGTTGCACCCAGACTGAGGTTTTTGTGCCGTCCGGAATTAGTTGTAATCGATTTACTGCCTATTTAAAAAACTTGTTTTGGATATTTTTATCCGAAATCAACAAGAAATAGGCAGCTTAACTGTAAATTTTGTTCCTTCACCAACTTTACTTTCTACATAAATGTCGCCTTGATGTAAGTCCACGCAACTTTTGACGATCGATAACCCTAAGCCAGTACCGGGAATTTCCCCAACATTGCCAGCGCGATGGAAAGTTTCAAACAATTTTTGCAGGTCTTCTGGCGGAATGCCAATACCGCGATCGCGAATTTGGAATACTACCCAATTTTCGTCAAAGTTGAGCGTAAAATCAACTCTTCCACCTTGGGGAGAATATTTAATAGCATTAGAAAGCAAATTAACCAAGATGTGGCGCAGTAGTTTCTCGTCGATATAAGCATCTTGAGTTTCACCATTAATTGCAAAGACAATTGGCTGCGGCATAAGTTCTGCTATTTGCAATTCATCTAAGATTTGTTCGCAGAGTTTAACTAAATTTAACCTTGTGGGTTGGAATGATAATTTACCCGATTCCATCCGCCCCAAAGTTAACACATCTTCCAACAAACTATTCATATTTTTGACAGCTTTTTGAATCCGTTGAAGATGTTTTTTCTTTTTGTCTTCCGACCATTTGTCATTATACATTTCCAGCAAATCTGCGGACATAATAATGCTGGTGAGGGGATTGCGAAACTCGTGGGAGGTAATGGACATATAACGCGATCGCAGTTCGCTGAGTTCCTCTGCTTTTTTTCGTAACTCTTGTGAAATGGCCAGTTCTTGTCTGAGTTTTTCTTGCTCCAGATGTTTGAGCCGCGCTAATTCAATATTAGCGTTCAATTCTTTTTCTTTAAACGGCTTAATTAAATAACCAAAAGAGCCAGTATTTTTAGCACGATTTAATGTGCTGGTATCTGCATTTGCCGTTAAATAAATTACGGGTATATGGTAATTAGTCCAAATGTATTCTGCTGTCTCAATACCGTCCATTTCCCCTTGCAGCATGATATCCATCAAAATCAGGTCTGGTTTTTCTTCGATAGCTTTTTGAATTGCTTCTTCTCCCGATGGAATCATTGCCACAACTTCATATCCTAGTTTTTTTAACTTATTTTCTAGGTTCTTAGCGACAATCAATTCATCTTCAACTACTAAAATTTTACAATTGTTCATAATCTTAAATCCTCTGAGGTTTGTTTTAAACGTAGGGTGGGCAGTGCCCAACAAAATGCCTGTAAACACTGAACCTAGCTAATGGTGGGCAGTGACTACAAATTATGTTTCGTTTATTTATGTTCACTTACTTATCTCCATTTATGTTTAATTTTTTCTCCGATATTTGAGTTCTGATAGAGTTAGCTTAAATCGCGTGCCATTGTTTCTATCTAACTCTATATTACCCTTTAATTGTTTGGTTAATGTGCATACTAACTGCAATCCTAGAGATGTTTCAATTTTCTGGAAGTTTAAATTTTCCGGGAAGCCGATGCCGTTATCGCTAACATTCAGGATGATATGGTTTTGCTCATCTAAATAAAGTTCTACCCAAATTTCTCCTTCTCTGCCGTATGGGAAAGCGTGTTTCAAAGCATTAGAAACTAATTCGTTAATAATTAAGCCGCAAGGTATAGATGTATCTAAATTGAGGCATACATTGTCGATATCAATAATATATTTTATTAACTCTCTATCTACGCCATAAGAGCTAAAAAGATTATCTACCAAGTTGGCAACATAATCACAGAAGTCTATTTTAGCTAAATCTTTAGATTGATATAGTTGTTCGTGGATGAGCGCCATTGATTGAATGCGGCTTTGACTGTCTAAAAATATATTCATCATTTCAGGAGAATCGATGAATTGAGATTGCAGATCGATCATACTAGAAATTATTTGTAGGTTATTTTTTACGCGGTGGTGGATCTCTTTTAAGAGTACTTCTTTTTCTTTCAAGGATGCTTTGATTTGCTCCTCAGCATTTTTGCGTTCAGTAATATCGAGCCCTACTGAAACGCAAGCGCGATCGCCATCGTACTTTTGGGCTACCACTAAATAACTGCGTTCTTGTCCATTTGTTTCGATAGATATTGTTTGAGAATTTGTTGGATTAGACATAGCAAAAAACTGATTTATAAATTGGACAAATTCTCGGCTATTCTCTAAGAAACCGATCGGTTGACCGATAAAGTTTTCTACAGGCAGTTTAAAAGTATCAGATAAGTGCCGATTGACGCCCAAGTATTTTAAATCCGAACTAATCCAAGATACAAACCCAGGTACGGTATCCAAGACGGCTTGTAGTTTACCTTTAGCTTGTTGTAATGCTTCTTCTGCCATTTGACTTTCTTTAGCTATCGATATCGCTGTTGCCGCCGAACTCAGTATACTAATTTCTAAAGGTTCCCATACCCTTGCTTGTCTACAGTTATCAAAACCAATAAAACCAAAGAATTCACCATTTACTATTAGGGGCAAAATCAAGATAGACAAAATACCTTTGTCTGCTAAAATTTGCCGTTCTGGTTCGGGAAATTCTGTGACTGTACCCTCAATAATATCACCTTTAGATAAGGCAGAAAGCCAGTTTGGAGATAATTGATCTAAGGGAAAATTTTGCAAGGCTGGATTGTCAATTTGAGGTTCAATTTCTTCAGCACACCATTCCGCACGTTGACTGGTTAGCAGTCTACCTATGGCATCCTGATGATTTTCAAATATATAAATACGGCTGACATCACAAACTTGCCCTAAATTTGACAAAATTAAATTATAAGTTTCATTATCTACAGGAGAAGCTAATAGTTGACGTTGTACTTCTACGAGTGCCGTTAAATAACGATCGCGCTTAGCTAATAAAGCTTCTGCTTGTTTGCGCTGTGTAATATCCCGACAAACGCAAATCAATCCTACGCCTTCAATCAAAGTGAGGGAAACTTCTTCATCAAACGTAGAACCATCTTTTCTTTTAGCAGTTGCCTCTCCTTGAAATTTACCTGTATTTCCCAACGCAGGAAATACTTCTTTCTGAAAATTGGCGATTTCTCTTGGGTAGTACAATTCTTGCCAATTTTTGCCTAATAATTCAGTAGCATTTCTATAACCGAACATTTCCGCATGAGCTTGATTGAGGTAACTATATTGGCTGTTTTCATCCAAAATTGCAATGCCATCCATCGCCGCTTCAATAGCTGCTAGCTGTCGTTTCAGAGATTGTTCTGTTTGTTTGCGATCGCTAATATCTCTTTGAATAATGACAATATAAGCAAATTGGCCATTTTCGTCACGCGCTACAGAAGATGACAAGTCCATCATGGTAATTGTGCCATCTTTACGAATAAATTCAACTTCTAAACGCTGCGTGCCTGTTTGTAACAAATTGGGAAACATTTCGGCAAAAACTTTTTGAGAACAAGGAGTAAAAAATCGATCTATTCGATGACCGATTAACTCGATTTCTGCATAGCCAGACTCCTGGATAGAAGCTGGATTAGTTTGCCAGATTAAGCCATCTAAGTCTACAACGTGAATGAAATCAGCAGCTGCTTCAAACAAAGATCGGAATCTGACTTCGCTCAAACTTAGGGCTTCTTCTGCTTGCTTGCGCTGGGTAATATCAAAACCTATGGATAAGTATTGGTAAGGTTTACCCAGATCGTTTTTAGAAGGAACGATCGTAGTGTATACCCAATGATTATTACCATTTTTGTCTTGATTTTTAATTTCCCCCTGCCAAACTTTACCGCTGGCAATAGTTTGCCACATTTGTTTGAAAAAGCTTTTTGAATGATAGCCTGAACTGACAACATTGTGAGTATTAGTAATTAGTTCGGTTTGAGAGTATCGATAGATTTCGCAAAATTTATTATTCACATAAGTAATAAAGCCTTGTTCGTCAGTAATAGAAACAATTGCTGCTTGATCTAAAGCAAACTTTTGAAAAGCTAATTCCTTAGTTCGTTCTTGCACTTTGTTTTCTAGTTCTTCGTTGAGTGTTTGCAATGCTGATTCGGCGTGTTTGCGATCGCTAATATCGGTGATCGTGCCAACATAAATGAAATCCTGCTGGTTATTTTGTTTCTCGGCGATCGCTTGACCGAGTACCCAAGTAATAGTACCATTCGGACAAATAAACCGATATTCTGCGCGAAAAGGTTTCTTTTGTTTTATGGCACTATCCCACTCTTTTAAAACGCGATCGCGATCTTCAGGATGCAATCTATTTGCCCAACCTTTAGTTAATAATTCGTCGGCTGTAACTCCCATAATTTCACAGCAACGCTCGTTAACATAAGTGCAATTTCCTTGCATATCCGTACAAAAAATTCCTACGGGTGCTGCTTTTGTTAAAGTGGCATAACGCTGTTCGCTTTGACGCAGTGCTTCCTCTGTGCGTATTCGCTCTGCCAGTTCAATTTCAGCTTTTTCAAGAGCTTTAGATTGCTGGATAGATATGGCTATTTGCACGCTGAGTTGGTCTAATAATTCTAATTCAAATGCTTGCCATTCACGCGGGTGCGAGCATTGATGTGCGATCAACAAACCCCATAAATTATCGGCAATTAAAATCGGTACAACTAAATTAGATTTAACTTGTAAATTTTCTAATAGCTCTAGGTGACAAGGAGTTAAGTTTGCTGTATAAATATTCTGACAAGACCATTGTTTACCTTGAATATATTTGGTTGCTTCTCCGTTAATAAAACAAGTATCTTCGATTTGCTTTTCTATTGCTGCCGTCCAACAAAAATCAACTGATTCAGCCACTACGCGCCCATTCATGTTGGGTAGGAAATGATAGATCATGACCCGATCGCACTTTAAGATTTGCCGCACTTCCGTAACTGTAGAATTGAGAATATCTTCTAATTTGAGAGATTGGCGAATCCGAGATGCGATCGATCTCAACAGGCGTTCTCCTTCTGCTTGCTGTCGTACTTGAGCAGTACGTTCTTGCACCTGCTTTTCTAATTCGATATTGCGGTTTTTCAGCAGCTCTATTTTTTCCGCTTCTAGCTGGGAGACAGATTGGTGCAATGTTTGCACGACACGATACATTTCCAACGGATCGAGCGATCGCAGCAAGGTAGTTTGAGTTACAATCCCCACCAGTTCTCCCACTTCTCCAACTACTACTAATCGCTGCACCCGCCGAGAAAGCATTTCCTGATGCGCTGTCCACAGGGAATCTTGAGGAGTCAAGCAAAATAGCGGCGTACTCATCACCGTTTGAGCTTGAATTTTCGCTAAATCTAGCTCTAGTACCTGAAATTGCAAGATATCTCCCTCAGTGACAATCCCCAGAGGTTTCAGTTGTTTTTCGTTTGTTGGATGATAAATAACTACACAACTCACCCGATGGCTAGCCATTAGTTCGGCTAATTCCAAAACCGAAGCTGTAGTAGGTGCTGCGATTACCTGTCTAGTCATCACCTCCGCCACCTGTCGGATGCGGAAAAGATTGCTTGGTTGCAAAGCTTGACGAAGGCTCTCAGATGTTACCACTCCTAGCAGTTTTCCGCCAGTATCCAAAATTGGCAAGTGGCGAATACGGTGTTGTCGCATCATCGCGATCGCAGTGAAAACATCGAAAGATTTTTTGTCTTGAATCAGGGTAATTACAGGGTGAGTCATCACCTGCGCGATCGTCACACCTTTAAAACTACGCCGCGAAACAGTTAACTTGACCAAATCTCTCTCAGTAAATACTCCCACCAAGCGAGATTCTTCCATCACCAAAACACAGCTAGTACCATTTGAGTTTAAGCCTGTTGTTGCCTCTGATTTTGCCAACATACAAAGACTTCCCCGTACCTGGCTCATTTGCACCAAAACATCTAGTAGCAGAGCATTTGGGGAAACTATGAGGGGTGAAGGGTCAAGTACTTGGTTTAGATGCGGCGAGTACAGAGGCAAAACATTCTCTGACATAGTGGATGTATAACTTTAATATCTGGTAAATGTTAATTAGATTTTTATGGCTTTTTACCAAGCTCTCGTACAAATAGCTAAACTGCATCAGTTGAAGTACTTATCCGAAAACAAGGCAATTTCTGTATAATTACAGGGCTCTCGCTGCGTGTCGCACTTAAATCAAATTGTAGGGAATGCCAGATTTTTGTTATAATTAAATATTTGTCTAAACAAATAGCCGACTCTATGTGTTAACTACTATTAACGCTTAAATAGAATTTGAACAATAAATATGGAAACATTTATATTCGACGGAAAAGGCGCAAATTTGCAAAAAGCTATTGATGTTCAGTCTCGTGGAGGTCTAGTTTTATGTCCTAAGTGTCAATCTAAACTGATGCTAATTTATCCCATAGGATTAAAGAAGAAGTTCAAAAATAATCTTCGCATTTTTTGTAGATTAACAAAAAATATGTGTGTTGTTACTTACTATTAACAAAAATCGATCGAAAGTGCTGAAATTATCGCCCGTCCCTAACCCACCCTACGATGAGATAAATTTCTATTATCATCACAAAAACGGGATAAACTAGCTAATTTGAGGAACAAGTATGGAAACTTTTATATTCGACGGAAAAGGCGCAAATTTGCAAAAAGCTATTGATGTTCAGTCTCGTGGAGGTCGAGTTTTATGTCCTAAATGTAAGAATGAATTGATAATAGCCACAGGAACTATTTATTGCCCAGTTAGCCAAAAGCATCTATGTTGTTTTTGGACAACAACTGAAGTAATGTCAGCATTTGAACGATTTATGAATGAAAGGCACGAAAAGAATGAGGAAGTGTAGAGTAGGGTGAGCAATGCCCACCCCACCAACTTATTTAACTACGCCAGAATGACCTGGGATATCGGTCATCGGTTCAAATCGACCGCCTAAGTGTTTGGCGAGAAATTCTTCAGCAATAGCATAGAAATGCAGGCGATTTTCCGGTCGTGCGAAACCGTGTCCTTCATCGGGATAAAGAACGTATTCGACTGGCAAATTTGCCTTTTGCATCGCTTCCACAATTTGGTCGCTTTCTGCTTGCTTGACTCGTGGGTCGTTGGCACCTTGACCGATCAGCAAAGGTTTCTTGATGCGATCGATAAAAAATAAAGGCGATCGCGACTTCAAAAACTCTTCTTCCGTCTCCAAGTTGCCGATCCGATGGTACATCGATGCTTTCAACGGTTCCCAATAAGGCGGGATACTTTGTAACAGGGTAATCAAATTACTCGGCCCGACAATATCCACACCGCAGGCAAACAGATCTGGCGTAAAAGTCAATCCCACTAAAGTAGCATAACCACCATAAGAACCGCCCATAATTGCAATCTTTTCTCGGTTGGAAATGCCTTTTTCCACCAGCCAATTAACTGCATCAATTAAATCGTCGTGCATTTTGGCTGCCCATTCGCGATTGGCAGCATTGAGGAAATCTTTTCCGTAGCCGGTGGAACCGCGAAAATTAACTTGCAGTACCCCATAACCCCGGTTAGCCAACCATTGCGCCTCCGGATCGTAACCCCAAGTATCTCGCGCCCAAGGGCCACCGTGAACTAACAGCACCGTCGGTAAATTTTGGGCGATTCCCACCGGAGTTGTTAAGTAACCGTGGATAGTCAAACCATCTCGCGCTTGGTAAGAAATTGGTTCCATTGCTGCTAGCTGCAACCCTTCTAATTTGGGTTGATTGCTAAACAGAAATGTGCTGGTTTTGCTATCGCGATTGTAAGCGTAGTAGTAAACCGGGCCGTCGTCGGTCATGTAAACTACCAGCCAGTTTTGGTCGGCTAAATCGCGGCTGCTTATGCCAAATTCACCGGGACGAACTTTGGCGATCGCTTCAAAATCTTCAGCAATACTTTCGTCTAAAATCTGCCATTCTTGCTTGTCTTTGTAGAAGGCAACTGCCTGAATTACTCGCGTTATCGGCTGAATCATGACTCCGCCGAGATCGTATTGCGGGTCTTGGGCGATGACGGTTTCCTGACGGGTGGCGAGGTCGAGGGCTAAAAGGCGATCGGCGTTGGCGTCGTGATTGCCTTCGATGTAGAGTGTTTTGCCATCAACGGAGAAGGTGACTGGCCCGCCTTGTTCATCTGGCCCCCAGTGGCGCAGAATGTCCCACTCTTTGTCTGTCGTTTCCCGCAAAAGCAGGTCGGAACCGCCATCGGGTGTGCTGGCGACGGCGGCGCGTACCTGAAATTGGGCGTCGGATGTCCAGCTGACGATGTTACCTGGGTTGTCGGTATCGAATTCCACCGCGCCGTTTTTGAGGTTGATGCGGTAAACGTCGAATTTTTGGGGGTTGTTGAGGTTTAGGGCTACTAGCGCTTCGTCTGGAAACTTGGGGTCAAGTCCTATAGGTTGGGCTTTCACGCCTTGGAATGGAGTTAAGTCGCGGACAATGTTGGACTGGATGTTGACTGCGTAGAGGTGAAAGTTCTCGTCGCCGTCCGCGTCTTGCATATACATGAGTTGGTCGGCGTTGTAAGTCCAGAAGAAAATGCGGATACCGCGCTTTTTGTCGGCGGTTAGTTGGCGATCGTCCTCCTGTCCTACCGTTCGCAGCCAAACTTGCAAAACATTCTTGTCATCGGGAGCGATGTATGCTAAATACTTGCCATCGGGCGAAAGTCTGGGACTGCTGCGTTCGGGGTTGCCGAAGAGAATTTCGCGAGGAATTAATGGCGGCAGTTTGGTAGCGGTGCGATCGGCTGTTGCAGTTTGCATGGTATCTTAGTGTGCTTAACTTCCCTATTCTCACTTTGCACGCGGCGATAGAAACTCGTCTAGTGAGGCGAACCGATCGGATGATGAGGGTATCCGATTTTGGATTTTGGATTTTGCGCGAAGTGGGCGTCTTGGACGCCATGTCCTCTACTTGGGGAGACCCCAAGATCGGAATGGCTCCGCTTCCCGTCACGATGCCCACCTTCGCAAGAGAGGATTTTCGATTGGCTGGGCAACGATCGGAAGGAGCTTTAAATTCGGATAAATTTTTTGATGATTACCCTTGAAATGTCAGGCTTGCAACTCGTTTTTTTGACTAAATTATGAATCAAATGTCCTTGTTTAACAATCGAGTCGGCGTTTTAGCCACCATGCACAAAAAAGAGCGAGTTATCGCTCCCATTCTGGCAAAAGAGTTAGGAATTCAAGTGATTGTGCCCACGAATTTTGACACGGATGTATTCGGCACGTTTACAAGAGAAGTGAAACGGATGGGCACCCAAATTGAGGCGGCTCGGTTCAAAGCAGAAAAAGCGATCGCGATCTCTGGGGAAACTCTGGCATTTGCCAGCGAAGGTTCGTTTGGCCCTCACCCGCTCATTCCGTATCTCTCAGCTAATAGAGAAATTGTCTTGTTATTAGATAAAGCTAAGAATATAGAAATTGTTGGTGAAGTATTTTCAACTGAAACTAACCATAACCATCAAAGCGTTTCCAGTGTGGAAGAAGCTTATGAATTCGCTCAAAAAGTTGGGTTTCCCGAACACGCTCTAGTTGTTATAATTGGCGATGCTCAAGCAGGAAAGGGCGAAATTATCAAAGGTATTACTGCGGAAGCAGAACTTGTCGATACTGTAAAAACAAGCCTCAAGAAATCGGCGGACGGCAAAGTACATATTGAGACAGATATGCGGGCAATGTATAACCCGACGAGGATGAAAAATATCGAGAAAGCAACGCTCGATTTGATCGAAAAAATCAATCAAACTTGCCCGGACTGTGCTTGGCCAGGATTTGACGCGATCGCCAATAAAAAGGGATTGCCTTGCGAACTTTGCCATCTCCCTACTCATCTAACTCTAGCGGTAATTTATCAATGCAAAAAATGCGGTTATACTGTGGAAAAAATTTTCCCTAATGGGCGAGAAACCGCCGATCCGTCTCAATGTCAATACTGCAATCCCTAATGGGAAACGTCCCGTACCCATCAAAAATTTTTTCTGTTGTTTGGTTATCCTAAAGGCAGTCCGTAGTTTAAACTTAAACCATTCACCATTATCAAAAAATCAAGGTTAGCCTATGAAGATGGACAGCACCGCCAACAAGTTATTAACCAAGTCTCTGACTGGTTTGTTTCTGGGCATTTTAGCTGGATCGGGAGCGTATGTTTCGCTATTGCCACAACCTAGTTTGGCACAGATAGACGATAACGAACCGGCGCTAAATTTGCGGCCAAATGCGCGGCCACGAAATAACCCCCTGCTTCCGGGATCTGAACCTGGAGATTACGAAGTTAAAGGAGAGGAGTTGCAACGATGCTCTTTGCAAGCAAATAGTGACAAGAAAAATTGTACTAGCGTCATTTCTGGATACGGACAGATAGTTAGTTTCGGTACTCAGCTTTATACCCAAGGAAATCTTAGCAGCGCGGAATCTATATTTCGACAGTTGACTCAATCGCGTCCTAAAGAGGCAACGCCTTACTATAAGTTAGGGGTAGTTCTCGATCGCCAAGGCAGAATAGATGAAGCAATTAGTTCATATCGCAAAGCAATTGAAATAAATGCCAAACACGCACTAGCGCGTAACTCTTTGGGAGTGGCTTTGGCTAGGCAAGGTCAGATAGACGATGCGATCGGCGAGTGGCGACAAGCACTGGAAATTAATTCGGAATATGCAGACGCTTGGACTAATTTGGGGATAGCAATGTTGCAGCAAGGCAAAGAAGCAGATGCGGTAGAAAATTTTAAAAAGGCAAGGGAGTTATATCTAAAGCAACGGGAATTTCAAAAAGTTAAACAAGTTGACGAATTGTTGCAGCGCATCAATTCTCAATCAACTTAAAATGTAGAATTGGCTGCAATCTCTGCCAAACTGGAGAGCGATCGCATCGCTTTTTTAGTATCTTGACAGCGCTTTCACAATACATTCTGCTGGCATGACAAATAAATAGTTTGTCTGCAAAACCGAACATTGCTGCGCGACTTCTGCTACCGCAGGATAAATTCCTTGTTCTAGTCTTTGGATCGCCTCCTTTGCTACTGGTTGATACTGCATCAGCCAGGGATTTTTTGTGATGTGTTCCGGTGTAAATGCTAAGTCAGCTATTAACCAAAAGTCTATGCCATACTTTTGGATAAAGCTTTTTACTTCCTCTGGATTCAGAGTGTATTGTGCGTTAATTAGGTCGATCGATCGCTGGCGCATCTGCGCGTAGTATTTTGTATGGTAAGGTAGGGAATATTCCGACCCTACTAAAATTGAGCGTTTGCTAAAGGTGGGGATAAAATTTGCTTCCCCTTCCAAAGTAGCGATCGTAATATCTTTCGGTTGCGCTTTAAAAAATTCGTATATAGCTTGCGAGTTACCTGTTTTGTACGCAGTGATAGGAAAGTTTTTCAAAAAGTGGGGATGCAGGATCAATGCAGCTGCGATCGCACCAGTTATCCACAGTTGCCAAGGCTTTTCTTTCCTATTCTGTTTGTCGGTAATAAAAGAATTTAAAACTGCATCCAGCATTAAGGTGAGTGCGAGTCCACCTGCGATCGCCAACACAATTCGCAGAGTATGTTCGCTATAGCGACTCGGACAATAAAGTTTAAATAGCAGCAGATGCGCGGCGAAAAACATCACCAGCGATGCCAAAATAACTTGAGGTAAAACTTTCAAGTTATTTTTCAAATGGCTAATTAAAGGAAAACGATATCGCAATAAAATCGGAAAGGCAAATCCTACTAGAATTGCTTGCGGCTTTAACCAAGGTAATAAACCGCTATCTTTACCGTTCAACCAAAACAAGAAAAAATTGCTGTGAAAAAACTTCGATCGTCCTTTGGGTAAAAACTCCGGTAAAGTTCTAGCGACACTTCCCGTAACGGTTGGCCCATATTTTGCTGATGTCAATACGGATGGCAATATTGATAGGAAAGCTACTCCTAAAGCTAAAGTAAAAAATACATAATCTTTGCGATTCCCGGAAAGACGAGGTAATCCTTTTTCCCAATCCAACAAGCGCAGGAATAAGACGAGAAGCGAAACCAATACGACTAAAGGGTAAAACAACCCTTGCAGCGCAATTGTTACCAGACAAGCTAGTTGCGATCGCCGCAACAAATAGTACAAAAATGCTGTGAAAAGCGGATACAAAAATGCTCTCGGTGTTGCCGAAACTAAATCATCTTTCATCCACAAACTTTGATTCATCAACAAAGTAGAAAGAAATCCCGCTACTGGCAAAGGTAAAATCTGCATACATACGCCAAAAAGGTATGCTGTTGTTATCAATCCCAGTACCATTGGCAAAAGTTTACTCAACAGCAACGCCGGCATACCGAGATGTACCATTAACCAAAATAGCGCGAGATATCCGGTGGGTGTAACTGATTGATAATAGTCAGCGATTAAATCATTAGGTAGCAATTCCGGATCGGTGAAACGCTGCAAAAAAAATACATACTGCCGTGCATCATCTTGGACGACATATTCGCTAGCAAAGCCTTTTTGCAGTCCTTGAAAGGCGTAAATTGCGGCAAAAATCAAGCTCAAAGTCAACCAAAAAATTATCTTATTTTTGGATGGTTTTGCGATCGGATCGGTTAAAGATTGGTGCAGGCGTTTGACGAGCATAAAAGATTAGTTTGAGTTGGCTTTGAGAAGACAATCTGTTTGTAGCAATACTAAGTCGCGTTCCCGCAAAACAGCACAGCGATCGACAAATTTTGCTAGTGCGGGAACAGTTCCCTGCTGTAAGTTGGATATCGCTTCTGAAGTTGCAGGCTGATACAGATTCAGCCATCGCCTATTAGCATGATCGATGCGATCGAAATAATCTGGCTGAAATGCTGAACTATCCAATAGCCAAAAGTCCACGCCATATTTTTGAATAAATTGTCGCACTCGATTTAGATCCGAATTGTATTGAGCGCTAATTAAATCGATAACTCTTTGGCGAATCTGGCCATAATACTTTGTATGGAAAGGGAGGGAATATTCCCTAGCTACTAAAATGGGTCGTTTGGCAAAGGTCGGCAGGTTATTCGCTTCTAAAGATAGGGAAGCTATTACACTATCTTTCGGTTGTTGTTGCAAGTATTGATACAGTGCTGTTGTTTCACCTACTACATATCCCGGTCTGGGAAAAAATCTTAAAGTGTGGGGATAAATTATGAGCGCTGAAAATATCAAAAAGCTGAATAGTAAAGGCAATAAAAGGATTTTTTTCTTGAGCGGATTCCTGGGATATTGAGGAGGAGTTTTTGACTGATAATTAAGATAAGCTCGAAAAGCCATATCCAGCAGTGTAATTAATAAGATAGCAGAAGCGATCGCCAACACAATCCGCAAGCTATGTTGCGTGTATCTGCTAGGGCCATAAAGCTTAAACATTAACAGATGTGCGGCGAAAAACATCGCGAAGGATGCTAACACAGTTTCAGTTAAAATTTTAATTTTGCTTGATATCTGACTCGTCAAAGGAAAACGATCGGAAAATATCAATACAACTGGTAATAATATGCCTATAAAAAGTTGTGCGGGGCCAACATAAGGAAAAATGCCAGTTTCTGGGCCAGCAAACCAAAAGGCCAAGGGATTGTTATTGTAAAAAAAGCTTACCCTCGCACCTACCATAAATTCCGGTACGGATTTGGCTTCGTTAATTGTAATCAATGGGGCGAATTTTGAGGATGCGATCGCATAAGGTAATAGAGATAAAAATGCTACTCCCAATCCTGTCAAACAAAATAGAAAATCTTTGCGATCGCGTGACAAACTCAGCCGTCCTTTTTGCCAATTCAACAATCGCAGCAGCAATATTCCCATCGAAATAAACGCCATCGGCGCAAAGAACAATCCCTCCAGTGCGATCGCTACCAAACAGGGTAACAAAGAACCGCGCAACAAGTAATATAAAAACGCCGCAAACAACGGATAAGCGAAAGCTTTTGGTGTCGCCGAAGCTACGTCGTTCCTCATCCAAATACTGTGATTCAGCAGCAATGTGCTGAGAAATCCCGCCGCCGGGATCGGGAATATCTCGATTGCAACGCCAAAAACGTAGATTGTTGTCACCAATGCCAGTATCGCTGGTAAAATTTTGCTCAGCAGCAAAGGCGCAATGCCTATAATTGCCATCAACCAATAAAAACTAGCAAATCCCGGCGGTGTAATCGATTGATAATACTCAGCCATCAAATCGTTACGCAGCAATTCTGGATCGACAAATCGCTGCATCCAAAACACAAACTGTCGCGCATCGTCCTGGACGACGTATTCGCTGGCAAAGGCTTTTTGGAGAGCTTGAAAAGCGTAAATTGTGGCAAAAGTCAAGCTCAAAGTAAACCAAAATACCGCTGTCGGACTAAATTTTCTGGCAGTAGGAGCGGTAAAAAACTGGTGCAGGCGTGCGATCGACATGACAAAATAACACAACGAGGGTATGATTCTAAAGGTTGGCGACAGGCACAAATTGGCTGTAACGTTTGTCTATGATAATTTACCTCATCTATGGAATTTTAATCTTAGCCACAGTTAGTCTAAATACTATCGCCATTAAATCGAAAAGGCAAGGTTTGAATTCGTGGTTGACTTGCGGTTTGCCAGCCACAGTCATGGTGCTTTTCTCTTGGCTGGTCTCTTTTTCTAATTTCTGCGGTGATTTTAATAAGTCTTATTATCCTGCTGGCAGGTTAATTATCGAAGACCCATCAAGGTTGTATGAATGGGGGAAGGGTTTGGGATTTGTGAATATCCCGATAATTGCGATTTTGTTTACGCCGATTTCCTTTTTTAATAAGCTAACGGCTCAAATCATCATTACTATTTTAGGTTTGGCAGCGATTGTTTGGTCTTGCTATTTAATATGGAAACTGACGAACGCTTCGGGATGGCGGAAGTTAGCCATAGCGGGACTAATTTTAGCTAATGGCCCTTTATACTACAGTCTCAAGCAGGGAAATTCTACGCATTTCGTCTTATTGCTGTTGATTGCAACTTTGTTTTGTCTGCGGGATAAGCGAGAAGTTTGGGTGGGTATTTTGTTAGCGATCGCATCTTTAATTAAAATACCTCTCTTCCTGCTTGGCATTTATTTCGCGATGCGAGGACGCTGGCGAGTTGTGCTGGGATTTAGCGCCGGATTAGTGGGGATAGTAGCAGCATCAATACTTTTATTTGGTTTGGATTTACACATAACTTGGTTTGAAAAATGCGTTCTGACTTTTGCGGGTAAACCGTTAGCTGCCTTTAACGTTCAGTCAGTAGATGGGTTTGTAGCGCGTTTGCTATATGATGTGGATTTAAAAAGTTGGCAACCGCTAGAAGTTGGTATGGAATTTAAAGTTTGGCGTTACTTGTTACTATCAATATTAGTGGGTAGCAGCATCTGGATTTGCTGGCGATCTAGAAAGCCGATCGCACTCGCAACAGAGTATTTAGAATTTTCGATTGTTCTCTGTCTAGCGCAACTCATCAGTCCGATTTCTTGGACGCATTACTATTTATATTTGCTGCTACCTTTATGTTTGTGGCTGTGCGATCGATTAGCAATTCCGCCAGGAATAAATTGGACTCGTTTAGTTTTGGTAAGTACGGTTTTGGTATCGCTACCGGTTATTTTGGTGAAACCGATCGCTCCTATATTTGAAGTATTCGTTTCTCATTACTTTTTGGGTGGGGTGCTGCTGCTGGGGATATTTTTGGCGGCTAGATTTTCTACCGCAGATGAACGCAGATAAACGCAGATGTATATGTAGGTTTTTGGTTGGTGGGATGGATCTATCTGATTTTTTGTAGGTTTGGTAGCAAAATTTGTTACATTTATTTATAATTACGAATAAACTAGCGATCGCACAAACTTTCCAGTTATAGCAACCGCTAGAACGGTTAGGGTATCCTAAAATGCCAGAACTAATTCACAGCAAACATTTGACTTTTGACTTTTGACTTTTGCTATATGATGCTCCGTCCCAATCAACGCACTAAGCTAGACGAAACGAGCGATAATCAGTTTTATTCTTTCCCCCGTTTTGTCACTCACGTAGATGACGGTTTTATCCAACAGCTAACAGACTTGTACCGGGAACGACTTCAACCTAACACTCGCATTTTTGATATGATGAGCAGTTGGGTTTCTCATCTACCAGATGACGTAGAATTCGCTCATGTGGAAGGACACGGGATGAACGAAGAGGAATTGACACGCAATTCTCGGTTGCATCATTACTTTGTCCAAAATCTCAACGAAAATCCCAAATTTCCCTTACCCGATGCAGATTTTGATGCTGTTCTCAACTGCGTTTCCGTACAATATCTGCAATATCCAGAAGCGATATTTTCCGAAATTCATCGCATTCTTAAACCCGGTGGAATCGCGATTTTCAGCTTCTCGAACCGGATGTTTTATCAAAAGGCAATTGCGGCGTGGCGGGATGCTTCGGAAGCAGCGCGGGTGGAAATGGTAAAAAGCTATTTTCGATCGATCCCCGGATTTACCGAACCGGAAGTTATTAGCCGAGTGTCCGCCGCTCCCAGTATTTTACAATGGATGGGTGTCGGCGGTGGCGACCCCTTCTACGCTGTTATCGCTCACAAAGCTGCTAGCTAAAAGGGAAACGGAGCGGTTTTCGGTGCGACTCTGCGTCTGCGATCGCACCGACATCACCCTTATTTAACAAATTTTCACAAAAATACTTCTGCCTAGCGACAGTATTAGGTATAATTCACAGGAAGATTTTGGTCTGAGGAGTTGACAATCACAAATTCGCCAATTTTTCATCCTGGCGGAGGAAGTCTAACAGCCTCCAGTCCGCTTAACCCTAGCAGCTATGACGCAGTTGTAATTGGCGGCGGCTTTTTTGGTTGCAGAATTGCTTTATATCTCAAAGAACATTTAAACAAAGTCCTAATTCTCGAAAAAGAAGCCGATGTTCTCCAACGTGCATCTTATGCAAATCAAGCGAGAGTTCACAACGGCTATCACTACCCGCGCAGCATATTGACCGCTTTGCGATCGAGAGTTAATTTTCCTCGATTTGTCAGCGAATATCGCGAATGTATCGATAGCAGCTTTGATAAATATTATGCGATCGGCAAAATAACTTCCAAAGTCACAGCCAATCAATTTAAAACATTTTGCCAACGCATTGATGCTTTTATAGAGCCAGCACCGATCGACATCAAAAAGCTTTTCAACAATAACTTAATCGAAGACGTTTTTTATACAAAAGAATATGCCTTTGACGCCGTAAAGCTAAAACATAGAATGCTGAACGACATCGAAACAGCAGGCGTGAAACTTAGGCTTAACTCAAAAGTTATCAAATTGGAAGACGCTGATAATTTGGCTATTAAAATTTTTGTAGAATCTCCCGACAATCAAGATATAATTACCGCCAAATACGTTTTTAACTGCACTTATTCATCTATTAACCATATTCTCGATCGTTCAAATTTACCCACAATTCCGCTCAAGCATGAATTAACTGAAATGGCATTAGTTGAAGTTCCCGATCCAATTCGCCATCTCGGTATTACACTTATGTGTGGGCCTTTCTTTTCCATCATGCCTTTCCCAGCACGAGGACTGCATACCCTCAGTCATGTTCGCTACACCCCCCACTGTTTTTGGAAAGATGAAGACGCTGATGTAAAAACAGTTAACCCTAAAAGCGGACACAAAACTAACTACCCATACATGATTAAAGATGCCGAACGATATATCCCAATTCTGAGCAAATGTCAGTATGTCGATTCTATCTGGGAAGTGAAAACAGTTCTGCCGCAAAGCGAGGTAGATGATAGCCGACCGATTTTATTTAAAAAACATCACGGATTAAAAAACTCGATCTGTGTATTGGGTGGTAAGATTGACAATATTTATGATGTTCCCCCTGAACTTAAGTTTATGGAACTCACAGGAGGCGTAATCTAATGGCTACCTATGATTGTTTTGTTTCGGTAGTTGCTCCACTTTCTAACGACGCAAGGATTGTTAAGCCTTTTGTCACTGAAGTAATGGAAGTATTGCGAAACAATTACGCCAACTACGAACTCGTTTTAGTCAATGATGGCTCCGAAGATGATACCGCCGAACAAGTGTGCGGTCTTTTAAAAGAATACGAATGTATCCGATTACTTAATCTCTCCAGAAGTTTTGGTACTGATGTGGCTATATCTTCTGGTTTAGATTCGGTAATCGGAGACTTTGTAGCGATCGTGCTTCCCGAATCTGACCCCCCAGATTTGATTCCAGATTTAATCCAACAAGCTCGACTCGGTTACGATATTGTCATCGGAATTCGCAATAATCGCTCTGGCGAACCTCTGTGGATGAAAGTCGGTGCTAAGCTATTTTACTTGTCTTGCAAAAGTATCTTTAAAATACCGCTGATCGAGAATGCGACCCAGTTCCGGGTATTGAGTAGAGCAGTTGTCAATGCCATCATTCAAGTTAACGACAAGTATCGCTATTTACGCCTCCTCAGTTCTTATGTAGGCTATCGAAGAAAAACTTTTACCTACGAACAAATCAGAAGGTATAGAAGACCGAAACTAAAAAGTTTTCTGGAAACAGTCGATATTGCTTTACAGGTAATTGTGGTGAACTCGGTGCGACCGCTGCGATTTGCCAGTTACTTAGGTTTGCTTGCGAGTATTTTTAATATCCTTTACATGGGTTACATTGCTCTGGTTTACTTATTTAAAGACCAGGTTGCCGAAGGATGGGTAACTTTATCATTTCAAAATGCGATCGCCTTTTTTTGCATCTCGATAGTACTGACTATTTTGTCCGAATATGTCGGGTTTATATTTGAACGATTAAAAGGATGGCCTGCATATTATATCGCAGAAGAAAAGAATAGCTCAGTTTTAATTGCCGATCGCGATCGCAGAAATATCGTGAAAAACTCAGACAATATCCAAGTTTAGATGTAGAATACCCAAATGCTCGACAAAAATATTGTGCCATATCAACCAGACTGGGAAATTCCCAACCACACAATAGATGAGTTATTCCCCAAGCGCAGTCGCTACTGTGTCTGCATTCCCGTCATCAACGAGGGGTTAAAAATTCGCACTCAGTTAGATCGGATGAGAGGAATTTCTAAAGATTTTGATGTTATTATTGCTGATGGCGGTAGCACCGATAATTCCCTCGCTTTAGATGTCATATCCGAATTGGGTGTACGCACTTTGCTAACCAAGCAAGACACTGGTAAGCTGAGCGCTCAAATGCGGATGGCTTTTGCCTACGCCATGCAGCAAGGATACGAAGGAATTATTACTATTGATGGGAACAATAAAGACGATCCGGAAGCAATTACTACTTTCGCACAAGCACTTGATGCGGGTTTCGATCACATCCAAGGTTCCCGTTTTATCAAAGGGGGAAAAGAAGTTAACACGCCTTGGATGCGCTTATTTGGTATTAAATTAATCCACGCTCCTTTAATTAGCCTCGCCGCCGGATTTCGATACACCGATACTACAAATGGATTCCGCGCTTACAGCCGCAACTTCTTATTAGATCCCAGAGTAGCACCTTTTCGGCAAGTATTTTCAGGTTACGAACTGCACTACTACTTGGCAATTCGATCGGCTCGTTTGGGTTTCCGGGTGAAAGAGTTGCCAGTATGCCGCCGATATCCATCCAAAGGGCCAGTTCCTACTAAAATTAGTCCCATCAAGGGAAATATAATCGTGATGAAAACCTTGCTCAAAGCTTGTCTGCATAGATACAATCCACCAGCCACAAACAATAACTAAAAGAGAGGCGATCGATGCGTAATGCGCTGATAGGATACACGGGGTTTGTCGGAGGTAATTTAATTAGTCAACATCAATTTGACGACCTGTACAACTCTAAAAATATTGAATCTATTGCTGATAAAAACTTTGACTTTCTTGTTTGTTCTGGCGCACCAGCCGTTAAGTGGTTAGCCAACAAAGAGCCAGTCAAAGATGCAGAAAACCTCGCTCGCCTCATGAACTGTCTGAGTCAGGTATCTGCCAAAAAAGTTGTTTTGATATCCACAGTCGATGTCTATCCAGTTCCTATTGAAGTTGATGAAGCAACAGAAATTGATACCCAGGATTTGCATCCCTATGGCAAACACCGACTGCAATTAGAACAATTTGTCACAGAACGGTTTGATACTTTGGTTGTCCGTTTACCCGGTCTGTTTGGAGACGGTCTGAAAAAGAATATCGTTTATGACTTTATTCACAATAACAACGTTGACCAAATCCACAAAGATAACATATTTCAATTTTATAACCTCGCGCATCTCTGGCAGGATATTCAAACAGCCTTGGCAAACAATTTGAAATTAGTGAATTTGGCGACCGAACCTACCAGCGTTGCAGAGGTGGCCAAAAAAGTATTTGAAATTGATTTTGTTAACGAAACTCACAATCGTCCAGTCAAGTATGATATGAGGACTAAATACGCGGATATGTTTGGTGAATCTGGCGTATATGCCTACACCAAAAATACTGTTTTGACCGAAATGAAACAATTTGTATTGCAGCAAAGTTCTGTCGTAAAGAGTTAATCGCAGCCATGAAAATAGCCATTTCTAACATAGCTTGGCAAGTACAGGAAGAGGACGCGATCGCCAACCTCATGCAGCACCTCAACATCAAAGGTGTAGAGATCGCTCCTACCAAAAATTGGCCATCCCCATTAACCGCTAGCGATGCGGAAATAACCGCTTACAGGAAATTTTGGGAAAGCCGAGATATTGAAATCGTCGCCATGCAAGCTTTACTTTTTGGCAAACCAGACCTCACTATTTTCCAGTCAGAGCAAAAGCGACAAGAAACCTTTGAATATTTGTCGGGTATCATCCAATTAGGTAGCAAGTTTGGCGCAAAAGTACTTGTGTTCGGTTCTCCCAAAAACAGAAGTATTGGTAACTTACCACCGGAACAAGTTCAACAAATTGCCACAGAATTTTTCTATGGTTTGGGTGAAGTAGCATGGAAAAATGGCGTATTCTTTTGTATCGAACCAAATCCTACCGTCTACGGTTGCGATTTTATCAATACCTCCACGCAAGGATTAGAACTCGTCAATACAGTTAACAGCGATGGTTTTGGGTTGCACTTAGATGCAGCTGGAATGACCATGAGTGGAGAGGCAATTGTGTCTGCGATCGAACAAGCATTTAAGCGTGTGTGCCACTTTCATATTAGCGAGCCTAATTTAGGCCAAATTGGTACTGGAGGCGTCGATCATCAACTTTTTTCGCAAACCTTGTCTGCACTTAACTATCAAGGTTGGACATCGATTGAAATGAAAACTCAAAGTCCAGATACGAATATTGCTAACGTAGAACAAGCTCTACAAATAGCTATTCAACATTATAGTTGACGTTGGCATCGACTTTTTCTTAAACACTATCTAGAATTAACAATGTCAAGCGATAAAAAACCTCAAAATTTAAAGATATTCGCCATTTTTTCGGTAGCAGTAATATCATTTCTGATTATCATACCTATTTTCGATAACTTACAAATACCTTTTGGCACCAATAAAACTGGATTGATTTCCCTAGCCACTACAAAAAATATTAGTCCTTACACTAACTATATCAGATTTCTGATTTTCCTCGCCGTTCCATTTTTAATTGCCACTATCGCCGTCACTAGAAATCAAAATTTCGTAGAACGGCAATGGCAATTTATCAAAAAAGGAGCTAATTTTTTAATAAATACAAGGTTTTATTTAGTTATATCATTTATTTTACTTTTATCTTGGGCAATCAACAGAACCTATGGTTATTTGGCATTTCCATTAGAAGATACCTTTCACGAAGGTGAATATCTGGGATTTTTACCTAATTTTCTTACGCAAACCAAACCGTTTTTAAGTACATTCATGATTCACGGTTTCGGGATGAATGTGTTTCCCAGCTTAATCGCCAGCAAGCTAGCAACTCACTCCAATATCATTGCCTTAACTCGCTTGATTAGGATGACTCTAGGTTTTTTGACCTACTTGGTTTGTTTTTGGCTGATTGGAGAAATTATCTCATCCGTAAAACTGAATATTCCCAGACGAAATATTTTTATTATTTACTGTGCAATTTTTACTTTTTTTGATGGTTTCATCTTTGAAATTGCCAAAGGTATCCACCAAGGTAGAGATTTGTATTTGTTACTGCAAATAACGTTAACTGTAAGATTTTTTAGGCAGGCTCTATCCAGTAAGTTAAGTAGAGCAGAAATGTTCATCTTGCCAACGCTGATAGGATTATCTATACCCGTAAGTATTCTCTACGTGTACGATCGAGCCGTTTATTTTATCGCCATCTACGCAGTTTGTTGTGCTTTAACACTTGTTCTGGATAAAAAGTTTTCTAGAGCTTGGTTGAGTAATTCTGGTTTAGGATTACTCGGTTCTGCAATAGCTTTAGTTATTATACTCGGCTTCGATCAAGTATCGGCTTTACTATCGCAAATAGCTTACTGGGCGCGTTATGGCAGATACATGACATTTATTGCCATGCCGTCTTTTAATTTAGAAAATTTACCCATTTGGCGTCCTTTTATATTTTTGATTTCAGTAATTATTTTGGGAGCCATTTATTTATTTGTAGAATATCAGAATAATCCCAAACTCAAAGAACTTTGCGAACAAAATTGTTTGCTTATTATCCTGCTATTTTCATCTTTAATATATGCAAGAATTGCTCTAGATAGAAGCGATTACGGTCATGTCGCGCCAGGGGCACTCATGACTGTATTCTTACTCGCTTACCTGAGCGTAAATTTATTTAAAGACCAAATTAATAATTTTAAAACATCACCCCATAAGTTAGCAAGCTTTGTTATAATTTGCCTTGCAGTATTAAGCCCATTTTTCAATCCATATAATGCTTATCTTACGGTTGATGGAATGCAAAAATCATACCAAATACCGGATGAAAAAATCATCAAAAATGATTATTTACAAGCATACAAAACATTGCAACCAGAAATAGACAAATTATCGTGTTTCTATGGTCTTACATCAGAAGGTTTTTGGTACTATTTGTTTCAAAAACCTTCTTGCTCTAAGTTTAGCTATGCTTACTATGCCCACCCTCCCTTAGCTCAAGCTCAAGTCGTTAGCGATATCGATCGACAAAAACCAAAACTAATTTTAATGAGCAATGATGCTTCCTCTAATGCCATAGATGGCATCCATGTTTCTGAGGGAGCCTCGACGATATATCAATATTTCTTAGCCAAATACAAACCATACATTGCTGTTGGCTCTCATTGGTTTTGGCAGCAGCGCAATCAGAATTTTACTTTTCTCAAAACACAAGCAAATATCCAGAATGGCTATATAGATACACCAGTACCCGAAAAGATCAAAAGAAGAAACACCTTAGCTCTGAGTGGATGGGCCATATTACCCAAACAAGGACGATCGGCTGATGCAGTTTATATTACCTACGGCGAACAAAATAAGCCGATCGCAGTTGCCAGAGTCAACGTTCCCAGACCAGATGTAGCTAAAGTTTTAGCTAATAATGCTTATACCCAATCTGGGTGGAACCTCTTAATTCCCACTAAAATTTTACCAAAAGGTAATAACCTCGTCAGAGCTTGGAGTTACGATACAAAAAGCGAACAGCTTCATCAAATCGGTCAAGACATCAATATTAACCTCGTTGATTGAAGTCGTATTGGCGGCGAATGGGAATTTGCACAACAAATTCTGCCCCTTTCCCAGGTGCTGAAATACACTCTATTTTGCCAGCGTGTTTTTCAACTACAATTTGATACGTAATTGACAGTCCCAATCCAGTTCCCTTGCCGACTGGTTTTGTAGTAAAAAATGGATCGAACAACTTGTGGCGTATTTCTTCGGTCATCCCAGGGCCGTTATCCATAATACTTATTTGCACCGAATCGTTGGCAACTTCTGTGCGAATGCAAATTGTAGGGATGCAGTCATTTAACCTTTCAACTCCCGCAAATTTCAAATGTTCGAGTGCATCAATGGCGTTACTCAGGATATTCATGAATACCTGATTGATTTGCCCTGGGTAACACTCGACAAGCGGCAGTTTTCCATAGTTTTTATCCAGTTTAATACTAGGCCGTGCCGCGTTTTCTTTGAATCGGTGTTGCAAAATCAGCAAGGTGTTATCGATACCTTCGTGAATGTCAACCGGTTTCATTTCCGCTTCATCGAGACGGGAGAAGTTACGCAGCGACAAAACAATCTGACGAATGCGGTCTGTCCCTACTTTCATTGAAGATAGCAATTTGGGCAGGTCTGTTAATAAGAAATCCAGATCGATCGCTTCAATTTTGTCTTCGATCTCTTTTACAGGTTTGGGATAATATTGTTGATAAAGTTTTACCAGACTGAGCAAATCTTGAATATATCCCGTGGCATAGTTGATATTTCCGTGGATAAAGCTAACGGGATTATTAATTTCGTGGGCGATCCCGGCAACTAGCTGTCCCAAGCCGGACATTTTTTCGCTTTGAATCAGTTGAGCTTGAGTTTGTTGCAATTTTTGCAGCGCTTGGGCAATTTGTTCTGCTTGCGCTTGGGCAATTTTAGTAGCTTCTTGACTTTGGGCGTAAAGTTCGGCTTGGTTAATTGCGATCGCCAGCTGATCCGTCACCGCTTGCAGCAATTCTACTTCGCTGTCGCGCCAAGGACGGAAACCTCTAGTATGACTGCAATTGACTATACCAATTTGACCCGATTGCGTCTTGAAGGGCAGATCCAGCATAGAAGTATGGCCCAAAAAACGCAACACCTGCTGCAAAATCGGATCGGTTACAGTTTCTACATCGTCAGCACGGATTATTTCTAAGTTCAAAAGCTTCTCCACCAACGGGCGAAACTGTTCTTGAAGCGGATACACACCAATCCTACTTTCTAGATCCGGATGCTTAGCTTCCTTGACAATTTCCCACATTATCCTTTCATCACCTCCGTCTACGGGAGGGAAAAAACGAAGCCAAATAAAAAGGCATCGATCGATCTGCAACAGCTTGCCGATCTCCTGCACTGCTGTTTCCAAAATAGTGTCTAGATCGAGGGAGTTGCGGATCTGACTTGCTAGCCGATTGATCAGTTCTTCCTGCTGGGCGAGTTCTTTGTACCGCGCTTCCGACTGCCGCAACGCATCGTTTGCCCGCACGCGATCGGTGATATCCTCAAGTAGCGCCACGAAATAATCGACCGACCGATCCGATCGACGCAGACAGCGAACCAAAATATTAGTGTAAATTATGTCACCATCAGAGCGAATATACCTTTTTTCCAAAGAATAAGCGTCTATTTCACCTTCTAACACGCGATTGTACTGATTTAAGTCAACTTCCAAATCTTCCGGGTGCGTCAATTGCGCCCAAGTTGTGCCGTTCAATTCATTTCGAGAATAGCCGAGAAGTTCGCAGAAAGTATCGTTGACTTCAATCCAACCTTTTTCGGGCGAGGTGATCGCTACACCGATGAACGACAGTTCAAAATAACTGCGGAAGCGTTCTTCGCTTTGACGCAATCTTTCCTCCGCCAACTTGCGATCGCTAATATCAAAAGAAAGGCCAACAACGCCGCACAAAATACCCCTTTCATCGTGAATTGGCGAATCAGTCGCCAGTACCGGGAAACTCCTGCCATTGCGATGGCGCACCATAAATTCGCCCGACCAACTTTCGCCTGTACTCAAGCGCGACATCAATTCGGCTGCTTGTGTTTGAGAAAATTCAGATGGGATCAGTTCCACTATGTCGCGACCTAACGTTTCTGCTGCTGACCAACCATAGAGTTTTTCGGCAAATTGGTTCCAATAACTAACGATTCCGTTTAAGTCCGTGGCAATCACAGCTTGTTCGACAACATCCAACAATCGCGCCTGAAAGCGGTTTTTTTCCTCTGCTTTTAAGCGTTCCGAAATCTCCATTTCCAGTTTTCGATTGGTGATTTCCAACTCTGCTGGACTCGGTAAAGCCAATGCTTTCGGAATCAAATTCACCAGCATAATAGCAGTATATAAAGATACCGAAGCTGTCAGGGCTTTAACTAACCCGGATATCCAATAATGGGGATGCCACAACGTCCACACTTCTATAACGTGAGTTGTACCGCAGGCAATAATGAAAGTGCCGAAAAGTAAAAAGATCCAATCAAAAGGTAAATCCCGTCGCTGCTGCACAAAATATACCAACATCAGCGGAATGGAGTAGTAGGCGACAGCAATCAGCGAATCGGATATTATATGCAGCCATACCAGTCCTGGTTTCCACAGATAGCAATGGCCGTGCGGAATAAAGTTACTTGAAAATAGGGTTTGCCAGAATGCTGCCATAGAAAAATCCTATTTTGTAACGGTTTATCATTTCTGTTTTAGCCGTTATATTTTGTTTTGGCTAGAGATTGTCTGCCGTTTGTAATTAGATAAATATTGTAAATATCACATTAACTTCCAATTTATAAGTAACGGCTTAAAACCCTCGCTACTCACTAAGCGATCGCACAACTGTTAATTCGTCATTAATATTTTCAATATCATTATAATATTAAAGCCTGAATAGAGATTGCAGATACTAAATTTTTGTTTTTTTATCTGCAATCTTCTTAAATGTGAAAATTTATGCAATTACTAATTACTCACTTTCCCCCAGAAGATTATCGATCCTTCTTTTGCTCCTCTGCTGCTTTGCCAGTCTGCACCCCTGCGTCATCATAGATATTCTTGGAGCGGGAAAGGAATAATAATTGGTATTTTTCTTGATTAAATGTTGTGCAATACGCGCTCGCGTTATTACCCATCCACTTTTTCCAGAATTTGTTTGGTTTGTGCTAATAAATCATCGTGACAGTGACCGTTGCTAGCAACCAAGCAACCCCACTGATGCACATCTCCCCGGTTGTATTTGAGGGCAGAACCATCCAAATAAGTAAATTTGCCCCCAGCTTCCGTCAAAATCAGTTCGGGAGCCGCCATATCCCAGTCTTTCGGAGCAGATTTCCCAGAAAGAGATATGTAAATATCTGCTTCCTGTTCGATAATTGTGGCTATTTTGCAGCCTACACTACCGACATATTTGAGATTTTTGCAAGGCAGTTGCTGCAACAGATTGTTGAAGCGATCGTCTCGGTGAGTACGACTGACAATGATAGACAAATCTTCTAGTTTGTTGCGATCGGAAACTTGCACTTGCGTGATTAGTCCATCGCGAGTTTCCACAAAAGTACCCCCGCCTTTAGTTGCGTAGTATACCTTTTCTGTTTCCGGCCATGCCACCGCCGCCAGTACCGGACTTCCCTGATATACTAAAGCAATCTGAACAGCGTATTCACCCGTTTTGTCAATAAAATCTCGCGTACCGTCTAAAGGATCGACAATCCAAATCCAAGCTTCCGGTAAAGGCGATGACAAAACTCCCTTAGACTGAAATTTATAGGTTTCTTCGCTTAAGTAGCCAAAATCTTGAGTTCCGAAAGCAGCTTGCAAGTTGTCCAAAATATAGTGGTTGACTGCTATGTCAGCAGCAGTGACCGGCCCTTCTTTTTTATTTTCAATGTTCAGGTCACCGGTATGAGGTTCGCCGCGATAGTAGGATCGCAGGATATCAGCTGCCCCCCAAGCGACTGAGCGAGCGATCGCAGCTACTTCCTCTAATCCTTCAAATTGGTTTTCGCCTAAATATTTTAATTCCGTCACGCTACAATTCCTTTACTATTTGCAGATGGGTGGAGCCAATGCCCATAATAACCGTAAAATTGACGCTAAGGGCAAGTTGGGCGATATTTTTTATCTTTACTGCTCCTCTGGCGCTAAAATTCACCTCTACAAGCTCAAAGCTGATTCCATCCACCGACGAGTTCCAAAAAATTGACACGAATAAGAAGCAACCTTAGCCGCTGCTGCTAAGGCATCGGTAAAATTTTGCCGCAGAATGTAATGGCAAAAAGCTCCGTGGAAAACATCCCCAGCACCCAGCGTATCCACAGCCTTAACTTTAGGAACCTCTATCCACCCAGCTTCACCCTGGCAAAAATACTGAATAGCTTCTTCTCCGTGGGTAATGGCAATATGTGAAATTCCCAGAGATGAAAAATAGCTAATAATCTCCTGCTCGTTTTGGCAGTCAGGTGGGTAAAAGTTAGCCGAACAAATCGCGTAATCCACGAAAGGCAATATCTCATCAAATCCAGCCTTCCAGCTGCCACCATCTATTACAACTGGAATCTTGTTTGCTTTAGCTAATTGTGAGATTGTTTTACCAATTTCCATTTGGTGGCCGTCAATTAACACTATATCTATGCCAAACGCAATATCTGGAGAAAGACTTTCTTTGTGACCTTGGTATTTAGTCGCATTGATTGAGATCACAGCCCTCTCCCCAGTTGCTTCGGCGACGATAATAGAAGATACTGGTGGCGGCTCCAACCTAGTAGCAGCCAAATCTTGTATATCTACTTTGCAGTTTTCTAAATCAGTGCGGATTAAGTTAGTAATTGGGTGAGAGCCGATCGCACCCAAGAGTGTCGCTCGATCGCCCAAATAGCTGAAACTTACTGCTGCATTCGTCGCAGGGCCACCTGCTGCAACTGTATAGTCAGCCGCAACAATTTTTTGGTTCCTAGTTGGATAACCCTCCGTTAGATAGAGGAAATCTAAAGTTAGCAGTCCTACAAATAGCCCGTATTTTACCATTGGTACACTTTTTTTTCAGCTTGAAAAGTTTTACCTCCACCCACAGATGGCTTACAAGGTATCGGCCAAGCTAATAAGATGGACGCGATCGCGAGCGAAAATCTATCCACACCTATTTTTAGAGAATTTTGTTTTTAACAAAATAGAATAAAAATCAAATGGTAAACCGACTGAGTGATTTTAAGATAGAGATAAAGGTAAACTTTACAGTATCTTTAAAAAAAAGCACATTTTTATGAAGGAACTATTAAAAGACCTGTTTGCTTTACCAAACTTCATCAGCCAAGGGTACTACGACCCTTACTACCCAGAGTTGGTTTGGCTGCACATCTTGTCGGATACTCTCATTGCGTTGGCTTATTATTCGATTCCGCTAATGCTGCTCTACTTCATCCACAAGCGAGAAGATGTAGCTTTACCACCCGTGCTGTGGCTGTTTGGCGCTTTCTTCATTACCTATGGCACCAGCCAAATTATGGAAATTACAATGCTTTGGTATCCAAACTATGCGCTATACGGCGGTTTCAAAGCAGTTAGTGCTGTAATATCCATATATGCGGCAGGGAAGCTGTTTCCCTTAATTCCCCAAGCAATGGCACTTAAGAGCCCCGCCGAACTGGAAGCAGCGAATGAGAAACTCGCACGGGAGATCGTGGAACGGCAACAGGCAGAAGCAGCTCTCAACGAGAGGGAGGCATTATTTAGATCGATTTTTGAAGGAGCCAGCATAGGTATAGAAATTATCGATATGGCAGGCCAAACTGTAGCAAGGAATTCAGCACTCGAGCAGATGCTAGGATATGGCAAAAATTCCAGATCGCATTTTCCCAAGGATGAGGAGATACATCAGGAGCTCGTGGCAAGGAAACGCGATCGCTACCGGGTAGACAACCCTTACCTGTTTTGGGAGCGCGATCGCTACCAAATGGAAAAGCGTTATCTTTGCAAAGACGGACAGCTAATGTGGTGTCACGTCACCGGTTATTTGGTACGCGATAGCGAGGGTAACCCCGAATTTGGCATTCGCATGGTAGAAGACGTCACCAAGCACAAGCAAACTCTCAAGCAGCTACAGCATTATCAGGAACGCTTGGAAGATATGGTCGGAGAGCGTACCGCCTTCCTTGCTAAAGTAAACGAACAGTTGTCTTGGGAAGCGACTCACGATGCGCTCACCGGACTGATCAACCGTCGCGAATTCGAGCAGCGTCTGGAAGCAGCTGTGTTGGGTGCCAGAAAACAAAATCAAAAGCATACCCTGTGTTATCTCGACTTAGACCGATTCAAAATTGTTAACGACACTTGCGGTCATGCTGCTGGTGACGAGCTGCTACGTCAGCTCAGCGCTATGTTGCAAACTCACGTGCGCCAGACCGATATTTTAGCGCGACTCGGCGGTGATGAATTTGCCTTACTGCTCTATAATTGCCCTCTTCAGCAAGGACTTAAAGTAGCGCGATCGCTCAAAGAAGCGATCCAAACTTTCCGGTTTGTATGGCAGGATAAAACTTTCAGTCTCGGCGTCAGTATCGGAGTAGTACCCCTGACTGACTGCCAAACTTACGGTCATGTGGTTTTACAAAATGTAGATAAGGTATTGAGCGCAGCTGACGCTGCTTGCTACCAAGCTAAAAATAAAGGGCGCAATTGCGTACACATCTACAAACCTAACGATGAAGATTTGGCACAACAGCGAGATCAAAAACAATGGATCGCCAGAATCAATCAAGCGATCGGTGAAAACGATACAGATAAAACTCAGAGCGAATATTCCCAAACTTCGGAACTGGCAGATAACAAGTTTTGTTTGTACTATCAACCGATAGTTTCTGTTGGTTCCCATCGCTTTGTCAGAGAATATCACGAAGTTTTACTGCGTTTGGTGGATGAAAAAGGGGAGGTGATTCCGCCAATGGCTTTTCTCCCAGCAGCTGAGCGATACAACCTCATGCCAATTATCGATCGCTGGGTGATAAGCACATTCTTGGCAAAGCAGGCTCGCCAAGGTAGGGAGATGCAACATCGTTCTCTTTATGCGCTCAATCTTTCTACAGCTAGCATTAACGACGAAAATTTTATTAACTTTCTGTATGAGCAGTTCTCGCTCCACGAAATCTTGCCTGAGACGATTTGCTTTGAAATTACTGAAAGCGTTGCGCTCTCAAATTTTAGCCAAACAAATAAGCTCATCCGCGCTCTCAAGTATTTAGGTTGCCGAGTAGCTTTAGATGATTTTGGTAGCTGTATTTCTTCTTTTGCTTATCTTAAACAGTTACCTTTGGATTATTTAAAAATAGCTGGAGATTTGATAGAAGGCATTTTGGATGACACAATTACTTACGAGAGCGTCAAAGCAATCAACAATATCGCTCATGTTATGGGTATTGAGACGATCGCCAAGTTCGTTACCAATGCCTCTATCCTGGAAAAAGTAAAGGATATTGGGGTAGACTACGCTCAGGGTTATGGCATCGCCGCCCCCCATCCCTTAGTGACTAAACCCAGCCCAATATACCCAGAAATATGGTTGGAAAGGCGTTGTTCTTAAGTTGAATTAATTGATATGCAAACGGTTCCGCACATCGGCACTTTATACGTTGTGGCAACTCCAATCGGCAATCTGGAAGATATGACGTTCCGGGCAGTGCGAATTTTGCAAATGGTGGATACGATCGCGGCGGAAGATACCCGCCATACAGGAAAACTTTTGCAGCATTTTCAAATTGCTACGCCCCAGATAAGTTACCACGAACACAATCGTCAGCAACGCATTCCGGAGTTAGTAGATCTGTTGAAGCAGGGAAAATCGATCGCTCTCGTCAGCGATGCCGGTATGCCGTTGATTTCCGATCCAGGATACGAGTTAGTTCGAGCTTGTATCTCCGCAGAAATACCGATAGTACCTATTCCCGGTGCTAGTGCGGCAATTACAGCTTTAAGCGCATCTGGGTTATCGACAGACCGATTTGTGTTTGAAGGTTTTTTACCTGCAAAAGGGTCAGGCCGAAAGGAGCGTTTGGAAGCTTTACAAACAGAATCCCGAACTATTATTCTATACGAATCTCCCCATCGCTTGCGGCAAACTTTGCAAGATTTGGCAGATGTTTTGGGTGAAGACCGGCAGCTAGTCTTGGCAAGGGAGTTAACTAAATTGCACGAAGAGTTCTGGCGGGGAACGATCGCAGAGGCTATACTTGCTTATTCGCAACGGGAGCCCCAAGGGGAATTTACTCTCGCCCTAGCAGGTCTCCAGCTAGAAAAGCCTAATTTTTCCGAGGAAACCCTTAAATCCGAGTTACAACAGCTACTCGGTCAGGGAATATCTCGTTCGCAAGCCAGCCGCCAGCTCGCAAAAGCAACCTCTCTGCCGCGTCGTTTGATATATCAGCTCGCGCTCTCTCTTCCTGTTGTAGAAATATAAGACAAACTCGAGCTGCCTTCATCAAAATTTTACAGAAATCACCCTAAATTAAGGTTATATTCTTTAAGATAAACAGGTTAAAAAAACTACAACAGCCGTCTTACAAAAGCTGCATGATTACATCCAGCTATGTTTTGCTACGGCTATGCCGATCCTATTGGTATTAGGGGTGTATCATGACAGCATTGCTATTTGCGTCTTCCGCAACAGCTTATGTTTTTTCCGGCATGATTTGCTATCTGCTCTCGATCGGCAGTGGCAAGGAATATCGGCAGGAGTATAAATCGATTAACCCTACTCTTGTCAAGGCGTTAGTCAGGCTTTGGATAACAGCTTTGTGGCCCATTTGGATAATCGGGGAAATTACAGGCGAAGAAGGGATCGCTGAAACGTTAGCAGTCAATCCCATTAGTTGCTCGGATTCGGAAGTAAGCTTAGTAGAAGAAAGTCAGTTTAGCAATCAATAGTTTTGAAATACCTCTTTAGAAAACATTTCCGATAAGGTACGCAAATAGGGTAAGAAGACAGCGACATCTTCTAAGCGCAGACGATCGTGCAATTCCCAGACGATCGCTTGGAGCATATCCTGCACTAATGTCCAGCTCACCCCCAATCGGGGATACAACATTACGCATAAGGGAAACAGCTCCTGTTGTACCGAGAAAATGTTACCTTGAAGAACGCATAAACACAAATATACTTGAAACATCTCCACATCTCGGATGCTGGATATTTTCACCTTTTCGTCGCTGACAAGGCCACTGTAGCTTTGATAGCCCGGATGCTGACGACAGACGCGATCGAAAACAGCATAGGCTATATTCGTACTCGCGGGTAAAAGATGCTGAACTGCTAAGAGTTGGGGCGAATTTAAAGGCAGATCGGCAGCTGCTTTGTAAGCCGCTTGCAACGGCATATACATATGGTCGTCCATGACCTTTAAGTAAGACTGAAACAATGCTTGCTCCGATTTCGATAGAGATGCCAGCAACTTTTGGCCCGTGTAGTGGAACTGCATACTCACAAATCCGATCGCACGGGGATCGACGCTGGTGTACTTCTGCCTCACCCGACCGCAATCTGCACCCAAAATGACCGATAGGCGTGCAGGTGGGATCTCTTTAGTATAAGCATTTAGAGCTTTTTGAAATAAATTGCGCGTATCTGCGGCAATCTCCAAGGGGTTGATTAAATCGGGATTGATGCGGTGGCGTCGCATTTCCTCTCCCAGCAACGTTTCCGTCAAAGACCAAGCTTGGGCGCTAGCCAAAGTCAGATTCTGGCTCAATTTGTTTGCTGTGCGAGTTCTACCCTCCAAAGAAGATACTTCCATCAGAGTTTCCAGCTTTCTCGGTTGCTTTGCATCTTCAGCGGCAGTTACGGAGAGAAAGTATTTCCGTGCCCATAATGCCGCCAGAGAGTGCAGTTTCAATTCCGATGCTTGGGATTGGACGGCTGTAAGTTTGGGAGATTTAAAGTTAACCCCTGTAGATGCAAAGGATTGAGTCATTCTTTTTGCCCTGAATCTGGTAAAATATGTCAAAAAAGTTTAAAAATAGCAAATAAAGTAGCTTTTAGACTGTTGGCCTAACGCTAGTTTATTTTCAGACGAGAATAAACCGTCCGATCTGGGACAGGGAACTTTAAGAAAAATTCGTCAAAGCACAGCCGTATTTCACAGAATCTTTATATGCTATGGAGGTTAAGTATGCAGTATTTTTACTGAAAAGTAAAACATTTTGTTTAAAATTGTTAATCCTTCTATAGATTTCTGACAAACAAAGGCGTCCAAGGGCTGAACGGTAGGTGCTGAACTATCGGAGGCACAAACACTGCTCAGTTCGGTCAACTACTCTCCGAATGAAAAATATAAAGTTTTTATAAAAATTTAAAATACATCCAACTAAATTTGATAAAAGTACCGTAAATTTACTATTGTTTCCATAAAGTCTGAGTAAATAACTCAGTATTTGTCTGTAATTGTTGGTTTTAGCGACTCCCAATTAAGGCAAAGCCTGGTAAAACAATACTTAGACATCTCCTCCAAAAGAATCTCAAAGGGCAGGCAGGATGCCTACCCCACAAGAATTGTTGGAGATGTGGATGGAACCTGATTTTTAGCAGGCTCCGATCGTCACGGGTGTATCTCGAACTCTGGTTTAACAAACTTGTCTGGCCCATCTCCTTCGGGAGATGGGCTATGGCCAGACGAATTGCTAGCTAAATCACCACTCCTCTACTGCAAAACCAAGGTATTCCCCGTGACTGCAATGCTATTAGCCTACGTAGCAGCCTCTTACACTTTTTCCGGTTTGATTTGCTATCTTGCCCACCGGAAAGATTTCAACCCCCTGGAAGAGTCGCAATTGCGAGGTAACTCGAGAAGATTTGTTGCCGCTGGGATTACGCTCCTGTGGCCGATTTGGCTGATTGCGAAAATTTATGGCAGGAGGAATAAGACCTCAAAAAGGGCCGCCACATTATCCGGAAGAATAAACAATGGCAGTTCAAATCGCTTTTGGATGCCATAACGTGCATTCCAACAATTTACGCCTATTGCTGCTGTCTCCTGAATGACACGCTTCCTATACTATGGATGGTGAAGTGACAGGACGTGGCTCAAATGAGTGCTAGCAGCAGCTCGAAAAAGATTCAATTTGGTACGGATGGATGGCGGGGGATTATCGCTGATGATTTCACATTCCCTAATGTGTGTAAGGTGACGCGAGCGATCGCCAGTTACCTGGAGTCAGCTTATTCTAAAGACAGACCTGTTCTGGTAGCTTACGATACCCGCTTCTTGGCAGATCAATTTGCTCGCACGGCGGCTCAGATTCTCGCTGAGATCGGTTGGACGGTAAAAATAGTCGATCGCGATTGCCCGACTCCGGTAATTGCTTACAATGCCAAGCATCTCAACTCGGCTGGGGCGCTCATGTTCACCGCCAGTCACAACCCAGCGCCCTATTGCGGTATTAAGTACATCCCCGATTATGCAGGGCCAGCTACACCGGAAATTACGGATACGATTGTAGCAAATATTGAAGGTGCTACGGATACGCCGCCATCGGGAAGCAATTCTGACAAAATATCGACTTTTGACCCGAAACCGGCTTATCTGGAATTCATTTACACATTGCTTGATGTGGAGCGCATTCGCAGCGCTAAGCTGAAGGTCAAATACGATGCGCTTTATTCTACCTCTCGCGGCTACCTGGATACGGTGTTGCAACATTGCGGTTGCGATTTGGAAAGTTTCCACACTTACCGCGATGTTTTGTTTGGTGGCGGAATGCCGGAACCGAAAGGGGAACAACTGGTAGAGTTAGTCGATGCGGTCAAGAAAGATGGCGCAGATTTGGGTTTGGCGACGGATGGAGATAGCGATCGCTTTGGTATTGTAGACGAACAAGGAAACGTGCTTACCCCCAACACGGTGTTGCTGTTGTTGGCGCGTCATCTGGTCAAGAATAAAGGCAAAACAGGTGCGATCGTTCGCACGGTTGCTACCACGCACTTGCTGGATAATTTTGCTGCTAAGTACGGTTTGACACTTTACGAAACCGCAGTAGGTTTCAAATACATCGGCGAGAAAATGCGCGAGACGCAGGTGCTGATCGGTGGTGAAGAATCGGGAGGACTCAGCATTATCGGTCATATTCCCGAAAAAGACGGCGTTTTGGCAGATATGCTGGTAGCAGAAGCTGTTGCTTACGAAGGAAAACCGCTGAGTCAGCTGGTGGAAGAAGCGATCGCCGAAGCTAATGGCCCACTTTACAACCTGCGCCTCGACTTGCACCTCGATGACGCGCACAAAGCTGCTGTCATCGACTCTTTCACTAAAAATCCACCCGCAGAAGTGGCAACGGTTAAAGTGAAAGAAGTTGGTCGCAAAGACGGTATCAAACTCTACTTAGAAGAAGGTAGTTGGGTGTTGCTGCGTCCGTCGGGAACAGAACCGCTGATGCGCGTTTACATAGAAACGAATTCTGCCGACAAACAAGCGCAAATTGCCGAATACATGGAAAATATCATCAACAATCTTAAGCCTGCGGCAGCAGTCGTTTGAGTTGTCGATTGAGTGAGGAATCGATATCAAAGAAACCCGGTTTCTTCAAGAAACCGGGTTTCTAAATTCAGAAAGATTTGTCTTAGCATCTAAATATATAGTGTGTTTCGATCGTTATTGCGGCAATGTCTAGCCACCGCCAAGGCGTAATGAACGTTCTTAATTCCACAAACCCTTGATTCTAGTCTCTTCTTCCCCTAGCCCCGACGCCCTAATCCCTAGACCCTAATGAAAAATATCGCCAATTTACTCACTTCTTCGATCGTAGCCATTTGGGTAGGAGCGATCGCCATCCTCTCCGTCCAAAATGCTACCCAAGTTTCTCTGAAGTTTTTGGGATTCGAGTCAATTAAACTGCCAGTGGGTGTGGTGTTGGCCTTTAGTGCTAGTCTTGGGGTGGTGGGAGGTGCGATCGCTTTTCCTTTATTTACACCTTCAGAAAATCGAGAGGATGATGATTTTGAGGATGATGTGCCAGAAAATCGTCAATCCAGCGGCGGAAGTGATTGGTTAGAAACCGGATCGCAAGATTGGTAAGTTTATTTTGTGCGACGATATTCCCAAGGAGCCACAAAAGTGCGATCGCTCCAAATACCGCGTCTAGCTTTCTTTGCTTCCGCTTCTGCCTGTTCCACAATAGCTGCACTGGGACAGTTTTTCAAGTAGGGACGATTCACCAGCGCCAATCCCTCGCGCACTAACACTTCTTGAATGAAAACATTGTCAGCTAAACGGACTTCACCGATTTTGCGACCGTAGCGATCGGTATCGGTTAAAGTTAAGGTAACGCGATCGCCTTGTTTCACCAACTGCTGCACGCGACCCTGCGCTTTTACACCCCACTTGAATTGATTTTTGTCCACCAATTTTGTGCTTTGCTTTTCCTTTTGGGAATGGGGAACTTCCGGTGCATCGATACAGGCGAAACGCACAGTAAAGTTTTCTCCCTTCGAGTCTGTGACCGCGAGTGTATCTCCATCGCTGATTCGTTTGACGGAGTAAGTAATTTGTCCCGGACGGTTCGGACATCCTGTTAAACTGAGAATCAGGAAAGCAACGCCGAGGAATTTTAGCGAGTATGCGATCGATTTTTTGTAACTCATACTTAGCTTTTCCTTGCCAGTTTCGATCGACTTTTTCATAAAGTTATATTGCCCATAAATTTCACCACATTATCTGCCGATCTAAATTTATCGCCATTAAAAAATGCTCAACTTTGCAGAATCTTTTATGCGATCGCATATCCAGTATGCTCTCTAACTTGGGGAGGATGAAAGGCGAGGACAATACGATCTTTAGGTACTCCAGCAGCGACAAGTTCATTTGTGATGCCATCTTCAATACCATCGTAGTGAATCCAAATTTTCTCATTGCGAATTTCCACATGGACGATACAGCCATGCACTCTGCGGTGATTTTCCCAGCCTTCGTGTACCAGCATAAAGTGGTTGCGATCGCGGCTAACAATAACATAAGTAATTACATCACCATAACGATAAGGAATATCCGCATAATATTGGAGAATTTTTTCTAGAATATCACGCCATCGCTCTAGGGGTTGATTTGCGGTATCCATAAAATTATTTCCTCACTGTTTGAGTCAAAAAATATGATACGAAAACCAGGTTCTTCTAACAAGATTTTTCCAGCTTCCTCTTGGAACAAAGTCTCAAAAGTGTTGCGACTGACGGCTAAATAGAGACGACGGTCTGGATCTCTTCTTTGCAGATCTCTAGCATACAAAAAGAATTGTCCCCAGGCATTTTCGAGGTCATTAATAGGAGAAGGACTAAGAAAGCTTTTGATTTCGACAGCGATTTTTACAGAATCTCGTTCAGCCGCAATCAGTTTTTCAGCACCCAGGTCAACAAACGTGGAGCGTTCCCCTATCTTGAGGATAAGCGGGTCATCAGTAATTGTCCAACCGTCTTTGATAAGAGCGGTGCAGACGGTATCATGATAGAGGTGTTTGGCGGGCATTAAAGTTGTCTTGTTTAGACTCCTATGTCTATTTTATACACCGGAGTTTCGGAACTATGGCTCATGGATAGCTTTTCGCGATCGTAATATTAAACCTTTTTTCTGCCCTGCCTCCAAAATAGCAAGCAGAGCGCATTTCCGGCTCCCCCTTTTTTATTAGGGAAGGGCGCTGGGGGGTTAGGGTTTTCTTTCTTTGCCGTTTTTTTCGCAATACTCATCTTTATGAAAAAACTTTTAGTCACAGGATGTAGCGGTTTTTTAGGATGGAACTTATGCCATATAGCCAAACAACAATGGCAAGTTTATGGAACTTATCTTTCCAAATCAGTTGATATTCCAGATATCAATATCGTCAAAGCTGACTTGAGAGATTTTGAAGAACTAAAACGCCTATTTGCGGAAATTCAGCCAGACGCAGTTATTCATACCGCCGCACAATCGAATCCCAATTTTTGTCAAAATCATCCTGATGAATCATATCAAATTAATGTCACAGCTTCCTTGAATATTGCCGGATTGTGTGCGGATTATTCCATACCTTGCGCTTTCACTTCCACCGACCTAGTTTTTAATGGCTTAAATCCTCCTTATCGCGAGACAGATTCTATTTCTCCTGTCAACATTTACGGCGAGCAAAAAGTTATGGCTGAACGAGGTATGCTGGAACGCTATCCCAAAACAGCAATTTGTCGAATGCCTTTAATGTTTGGCATTGCACCGCCTGGTGCTACTAGCTTTATTCAGCCGTTTATCAAGATTTTAAGAGAAGGAAAAGAGTTAAGTTTATTTATAGATGAATTCAGAACGCCTGTCAGTGGGACAACAGCCGCAAGTGGATTGTTATTAGCGCTAAAACAAGTTGAAGGCATCATTCATCTAGGTGGAAAAGAGAGAGTTTCGCGCTATGAATTCGGTCGCTTGATGGCAGAAGTACTTCAACTTCCTCAAGAAAACTTAAAAGCTTGTTTGCAAAAAGATGTGCCGATGGCTGCACCTAGACCTGCGGATGTTTCCTTAGATAGTTCAAAAGCTTTTGCTTTAGGATATCAACCTTTGTCTTTACGAGAAGAATTGGAAGCTTTGAAATAAATAGGCAACTGCTTAGCGGATGGGAGTAAAAACAGTAGAATAGTGTATAAAATGAAAAAATGTTTTCTCTTTTTAGGAATTAGCGCCTTTATAATTGCTCTACCGCTCCCCAGTTTGGCAGAGCGATGGGTAATAATTAGGAATTTAAGTTCCAATCGTCAGGAAGCTATCGATTTGGATAGCGTAAGAAAGGAAGGCGATCGAATATTTTTTTGGAAAATATTGACATCGAATAATTCTAACTATCGTAGCGGGAATCTTAGCTATTTTGTTTTGAATTGTCAGGCAAGAACCTATAAAACCTTGAAAATCGCCTTAAGGGAAAACGGTCAAAACATACAAGAGGTAGATCTTAGCCGCACAAGTCAAACACTTCCCATTCAAAATTACTCTCTAATGGTGGTAGCACATAGAAGATTTTGTACTAACTCCAATTTACGAAGTATCAACCCATACTCCTTTCACATTTCGGCTCTTTTTCCTCCGTTTAGCTTCAGCTAAAATTTTTGCTCCAGGTTCCCATTTTGGAATTGTTAAAGGCTCAAGATAATAAAATATTTCCTCATGTGCGTTATAAGCAGCCATACTCAGAGCGTGTTCTCCAGAACAGTTTTTAAGATTTACATCTGCACCAGCTTCAACCAGTATTTTTACAGCATCAAGATTCCCCGCCAGAGCTGCATCCATTAAAGCGGTGTCTCCTTCTTCCATTTGTAAATTCACATCAGCACCCGCTTTAATCAGCAATTTCATAATCTCCAAATTCCCTTGCCTTGTCGCGTCTGCTAGAGGAGAGAAATCCCATACGGGATTAAGCTCTACTCCTTGCTGAAGCAGGTTTTTGACAGTTTCTACATCATTTGATTGAATTGCTTTGGTAAGTAGGTAAAAAGGTCTCATCATTCTGAGATAACTTTCACTCTTTTTTTAAAGAGCGCATCTAAATTTGCTTTACTTCGTCTCCATCCAATTTTGCCCGACATGAACGTCAACTACTAAAGGCACAGTTAATTGCACGGCATTCTCCATTGTTTCTCGAATCTTCGGTTGCAATTCTTCCCACTCAGATGGCGGAACTTCAAACACCAATTCATCATGCACTTGCAATACCAAACGCGCCTGATATTTCTGTAAAATTTGGTGCAGTTTTATCATGGCAATTTTGATGATATCGGCGCTGGAACCTTGAATGGGTGCATTAGCAGCAGCGCGTAAAAGTTGTGCGTCAGACGCACTCATTTTCTTGAGTTTATCGAAGTCGATCTCGTCTGGGTTACAGTTTAGATAGCTGCGAACGCTACCACTTTCAAAGTTGAAATAGCGGCGGCGTCCGCAAATTGTTTCGACGTAACCGTGTGCGATCGCTTCTCGTTTCATTCTCTCCAAATATTCAAAAACTTTTGGGTAGCGAACGTAGAATTTTTTGATAAACTCATTCGCACTTGCCTTATTTACGCCAGTCGATCGCGAAAATTTCAGCGACCCCATTCCATAAATCACGCCAAAGTTAATCGTTTTCGCCAAGCGGCGTTCGTCAGAAGTAACTTTTTCCTTTTCAAACACTATCCGCGCCGTGACAGTGTGAATATCTTCGTTATTTTTATATGCTTCAACAAGTACAGGTTCTTGACTCAAATGCGCCAAAATTCGCAACTCGATTTGGGAATAATCCGCCGATACCATCAACCAGTTATTTTCTGGCAAAAAAGCTTTGCGAATGAGGCGGCTAAACTCAGTGCGAATGGGAATATTCTGCAAATTCGGTTCGGAAGAAGACAGCCTTCCAGTTGCAGTCACCGTTTGATTAAAATTTGTATGCACCCGCTGAGTATCAGATCGAATCAGTGTGGGTAGCGCATCTACATAAGTTGATTTCAATTTAGATAAAGTGCGATATTCGAGAATCTCATCCACAACTGGATGATCTCCTTGCAGTCTTTCCAGTGTACCAGCGTCGGTAGAATAACCCGTCGCGATTTTCCGAGATTTTTTTGGATCTAGTTTCAGTTTTTCAAACAGTAGCTGACTCAATTGCTTAGGGGAACCCAAATTAAATTTTTCTCCAGCAACCTCATAAGCTTTTTGTTCGATCGTTTCCAAATCTTTTTCCAGCTTTTGCGATAGTTCTTTCAGATATGCAGCATCAATCCTAATGCCGACATACTCCATTTCTGCTAACACTGGTTCTAACGGTTGTTCGACTTCCAGCAGCAAATCGTCTAGTTTGGCAGCGGTTTTTAGTTGTTCGCGCAGTTTGCCAACAAGTTGAAATGTCGCATATACTTGCATTCCGCAGTAATCTGCCACTTTAGCGATATCTAAATCGGCGATATTTTTACCTTTCGGTATTCCTAAATCTGCATAACTTTGAATATTTATATCTAAATATCGCAGCGCCAAATCGCTGAGGCTGTGACTGTTTTCTGGATTCAAAACATAACTAGCCAGCATGGTTTCAAACGCAACGACGGCCAGCTTAATTCCCTGACACCGAAATACTAAGCGATCGAACTTCGCATTATGTAGCGTTTTCGGATATTTATCACTCTCTAAAATCGGACGCAATGCCTCTAAAACTTCTGCTTTATCTAAGTTTGCACCTTTTTTGTGGCTAATTGGAATATAAGCAATCTCATCTGGATTTATTCCCCAGCAACAGCCAATTCCCACTAATTCAGCATCTCGCGGTTCTAAATCGCTTGTTTCCGTATCCCACGCCACAGGTGTAGTTGAATTCGTGCAAAGTTGCAGTTGTTTTACCAGTTCTTTCAGTTTGTCTGGAGTATCGATAATCTGAGGTGTAATTGCAGAATCCGGTTTTTTCTGTGCTGCTTGCGTTTCCTCAAAACTGAAAAATGCCAAATCTTCAGATTCCGGAAAAGCAAAAGTTGTTTCCTCATTTCTTGTCTCCGCATCTTGTCTTGTGGGGTGGGCATCTTGCCCGCCCAGATCCTCAGCAATTCCACCAAATGCTTGCTGTAACTCCTTAATTTTTTTCAAATAAGTTTTGAACTCTAATTTTTCCAGTAGCGGTTCTAAACCTGCATTATCAAAACCCTTCAGCTTGCAATCTTCTAAACTTATATTCAAAGGCACATCAGTCACTATTTTGGCTAAGTGCTGAGAATGATAAGCTGCTTCTTTCCCCGTTTCCAACTTGGTTTTCTTCGCACCTTTAATTGCATCCAAAGCAGCATAGATTTTGTCAAGCGAACCGTACTCCGTCAGCAATTCCACCGCTGTTTTATCGCCTATTCCCTTCACGCCGGGAATATTATCAGAAGTATCGCCACACAGAGCCTTGTAATCAACAACTTGTTCTGGTAAGATGCCCATTTTTTCTTTTACTTCTTCTGGCCCAAACTCTGCCAGTCCGGCGGTGCTACCGCGCTGTAGGAAGTTTCTACCCAAATACAAAACGCTTATTTTCTTATCGGTGTCAACCAATTGGAATAAATCTTTATCTCCGCTTAAAATTTTCACCCTGTAACCCCCTGCACTCGCCTGAGTTGCCAAGGTTCCCAGCACATCATCCGCCTCGTAGCCGGGAGCGGTTACAATTGGTAAGTTGAAAGCGTCGAGAAGTTCGTGAAGATTTTTCAAATCGGCGATAAAATCTTCAGGAGTTTCTGTACGATCGGCTTTATAGGTGTCATCTGCCTCATGGCGGAAAGTTGGCAAACCCAAGTCAAATGCGATCGCAATCCCTTCTGGTTTCTGGGATTCGATAATCGCTAACAACGACTTGAGGAAACCGAAACACACACTTGTCGGTATTCCCGTTTTCGTTTTCAAACCGCCATCGCGACCTTTGGCAAAGGCATAATAGGAGCGAAACGCCAACGAATGACCGTCAACCAAAACGATCGCAGGTAAATTTTCCGGTGCAGCAGATGAGGATTTTGACATAATCCTCATTTTAACCAGACTCCCGGAAATTGTGTTTGTCAATTTAAATTACTAAAAAGCCGTTGGCGATCGTACCTCACGGCTTAAGGTTTAGTTAACCATTAGCGACGTAATGAAGACTATAAATAAACTGGTTAAGCAAGGGTTAAGCAAAAATGACTGTTCGCATTATTTGCCTACCTGTTCCCAGATTATTTATCTATCCAAGCACCCGCTAGATACACGCTAAATAAAAATCGCCCACTAAATAAACTTAATAACCTGCAAGACAAAGCTTTGGTTTCATTATTTGCCTAAATAAATTTCAACGGCTGGCGATGCCGGATAAAATAACCTCTATCAATTGTTAGGTAATACCGTATTTTCCACAAAATATCGATGTGCTTTTTGCAGATATCGACGCTGCGATCGCAATTAAAGTATTTATACTTACAGCAGTATGGCTGTACATAGCTAAATTCTTTACGTAACACACCTATTGGTATGGGAAACTTAATGAGGAGTAGGGATAGAAACTATGCAGGAAAGTGCAATTGACCGAGAAATAAAACTCTTGGTCTTAGACATCGACGGAACGATCGCAGGCGAGTCGAATCAAATTCGCGAACCGGTCAAACAAGCAATTAAAGCAGTACAAGCAAAAGGTGTGCAAGTTGCGATCGCTACAGGTCGGATGTACCGTTCTGCTTTGCGCTTCCATCAAGACATCGGCTCGCAACTACCCCTGATAGTTTATCAGGGAGCGTTGATTAAAGACCCAACCACGCAAAAAGTGCTGCGTCATCTGCCAGTAGCAAAAAAAATTGCCTTGCAACTGCTAGACTACTTCGAGCAACCGGAATTGCGATCGCTGCTTTCCGTACACTTCTACATCAACGATCGCCTCTACGTGCGTCAAATTACCCCCGAAACCGAGATTTACGCACAACGTTCTGCGATCGAGCCTATCCCAGTAGGCGACCTGCGCCTAGCGCTCACAGGAGATAACGGAGAAGATATTTGTCCTACTAAAGTATTAGCACTCAGCGACGATACCGATACGATCGAGCGTTTGTTGGGTTCATTAAAGCAGCAGTACACCCCAGCAGAACTTTACCTTACCAAATCCGTAGCCACCTTTTTTGAAGCTACCAACCCGTGGGTGAACAAAGGTACCGCCGTTCGTTATCTTGCTGAAGACATTCTAGGACTTGAGTCTGGCAACGTTATGGCGGTTGGAGATAACTATAACGATGTCGAAATGCTTGAGTACGCCGGTGTCGGTGTAGCGATGGCAAATAGCCCTTTCGACGTACAGGCGATCGCTCATTGGGTAGCTCCCAGCGTTGAGGAAGATGGCGTTGTCGCTGCCATTGAAAAATTTATCCTCTAAAACCCCTTCGATCAGAAAGGAGACCGACGACTGGCCGTGTTTCGTCTCGGTCTCCCAACTGGTTCGCTCCTCACACAGTAGTCACTATACAAGAGCTGAATTAGTTTTGTCATCCCTTTCTATATATTAAATTTTGATAACTATCACCCCATTTTGGCAGATATTGCCTAAATAAACTTATAGTTCCAGTGGGGCCGACACAGCTAAAAAGTCTTCCAAAAGCAAGCGCAGAAAGGGTTGAGTAGCTGCGAACAAGCCCAATCTCGCTTGAGACAGATGCGGATCTTCTGTCTTCACCTCACCCCAAATGCGACATCGGCTATAAAACGTCTCGAATGTTTGGCCCAGATCCAGCGCTATTTTCTGCCAATCGATCGCACGCCCAGAAGACGAGGGGCAATACAAAGTATCCAGCAACACAAACAAAGACGAAATCAGAGTGCGTTCGGCTGGGTGTATCAACCGCAGTTTTTTCTCACCTGTCAGCCACGGAATCGGCTTGGGAGAAACAATGCACCAGTGTGTCGGAGTCATTTCCGCATCGGCTTCTGCCAGCGCGATCGCTCCTTCTCGGTGCGCCATACGCAACAGCGAGCAACAGCGAGCATGAGCGTACTGGATCGTAAAAATTGCGGAATCCTGATTGGCGACTCCTTCAGTGCTAAGTACAGAGGCAACTTTTTCTCCTCTGCCCCCCTGCCCAAGGGCCTTTTTCTTTTGACTTTTGACTTTTGACTTTTGACTTTCTAGCCCCTCACCCTCAACCAAACCCTGCAACCACGCTGATATAGCCAAATCGCTCAAATGCCAGTGAATCCAGCCTCGCTCTGCGACTTTAATAGTAAAATAAAGTTTAATCTCAGGGTAACGCTCTTCCCCTAATCCGTAGAGTTCATCTACGATCGCACCTGCCAAATCCGCAGTTGGTATTCTCGATAACTTTGACAGCCTGAGCGCGATGGGCGACACGTAAAGTATCTGAGTTTTATCCTGAAATTGGTATACATCAAAAGTTCCTGTCGCGTTCCAACCCTGCACATCCCGATCGAAGCCAATGTCAGGATCTGCAATACCTAGCTTTTGACTGAGCAAATCCATTGCCTCTTGTAAGTAGAGCCGCAGCGCATATGCGATCGCAGGAAAATCCATCATCGGTAAATCTTCATTCACAGTTGTTTACCGAGCCACATCATATTTTTACATCGGTTACATCTATCTACGGTTGTAACTTGCATCAAATATAACAAATAACAAACTCCCAGCCTTGATAATTTAGTAAAATCTAAGGTATCTTTTATTACTTTAAATTTACAGTAAAACTTCTATAAAGATGCTATAAAGCTTATTTAGTTTTAATATTGCCCGATGACTCGGTTTTGCCAAAAAACCACCCTGTCGATAAACGTCCCATTAAAGCCCTTTTTTGGCCTCTCAACCTATGGTGCAACAGTCTCTCTCCATACAACCAAACCCTGTAAGCTCAGATACACTGCGACCGGAAGCATCGCGACCGTTTTTAACCTGGCAGCGAATATTAGACTGGGCTAACGAACATTATCGGTGTCGCACTTTCAGCAAAGACGAAAAAATTCCAGCGCGACCTGGGTTGCTGTATTTAGTACAGCGAGGTGCTGTGCGAATGGTAGGTGTTGCCCAAGTGAGCGCCACCCATCGCAACCTTAACTCTCGCGCCTCCACCCTTAACCAAGAGGAAGCCTTCTTAGGCTTTGTAGGTGCCGGACAACCATTTGAAATTGTAGCTCAGTCCCCATTTACGCTCCACAGCTACGCCCACGTAGATCAAACAGCCGTAGTGTGGATGTACTGGCACGACCTAGACAACTGGCCCCACTTCCGGCGCGAAGTTTTAGATGCGTTTCGCTACCAGCACCAGCGCAAGCTACTGTGGCTGAGTACTCTCGGACAGCGCCGCACGATCGATCGTCTGTTAGGATTTCTCACCCTCTTGATTGAGGAATTTGGCGAACCCTGCGAGCAAGGGTACTCTCTTCCCTGGACTCTCACCCACGCCCAAATTGGCAGCGCGATCGGTTCGACTCGCGTGACAGTAACTCGCTTAATGGGCAAGTTACGCCAGAGGGGATTAATTCATACCCAAGACGACAATCTGATCTGTTTGCCCACCGATACGGCACTACGTCGCTAAAAAAACCGAGATTGTTATTCGGAAGCGGAAAGCAGGGGCAAAGACAGGGTGAAGCGTGCCCCCTGCCCCTTACGAGATTCTAGGGTAATCGACCCTCCGTGGAGTTCTGCCAATTTCCGCACGATCGCCAATCCTAACCCAGTTCCCGGATACCGACGCGATAGAGAACTATCAATTTGCGAAAAAGGAGAAAAAAGTTTCCCTTGATCTTCCAAATCGATGCCGATACCGTTATCCCAAACGAGAAAATTAATCTTGTCCGTAGAGCCGCTTTCCGATAAAAGGTGAGAACGATAGACTTTTAGACCGACTTTTCCCGCTGGGGTAAATTTAATCGCATTGATGAGTAAATTCAACAGCATTTGTTTGAGGCGTCTGGGATCGGCCACGCAGTACTCTAAGTCAGGATCTAGCTCTACTTCCAGAGTCAAACCTTGTTCCTGGGCTCGCTCCCGGATCAAGTCGATCGCGCTTTCGACTACTTCGGCGATAAAAACTACTTGCGGTTCCAGTTCCAAGCGACCTGCCTCAATGCGAGAAAGATCGAGAATATCGTTGATCAGCGCCAGCAGGTGTTGACCGCTGGTGTTGATTCGTTCCACATATTCTTTCTGTTTGCTATTAAGTGTGCCAAAGCATTCTTGAATGAGGACACTTGAAAAACCGAGAATAGCGGTTAAGGGTGTCCGCAGCTCGTGACTGGTGTTGGCAATCAGTTCTCCTTTGACGCGATTGAGGGTTGCCAGTTCCTGGTTTTGTGCTTGCAAGCATCGCCAAGTGCGGGATCTGTCGATCGCGATCGCGCATTGACTCGCCACTTGCTCGACCAGCTGAATTTCATCTGCCTCCAATTGACGCTCAGTAGTAGCCGCTGCTTCACTTCTACCCGCACGCAGACAAATAGCGCCAATTAAGCCCAGTGCATCAAAAATAGGCACGATCGCTAAAGTTTCGCTCTCGCCCCGCGCGATCGACTTTTGTAATTGATTACTTATAAAACAGCTTTTTCCAGCTAAAAGCCCATTGCGGCTACTTTCAGGCAAATCCTCTAGCGACAAGCACACCCCTAGCAAAGAGCCGCTAGTTATGGGAGAGTTTTGCTGGTTTTTTTCCTGCTTTTCGCCGAACGTGTGAGAAGTAAAGCTGTAAATCTCTGCCTTCCTCAAATATTCGTAACGCACCTCCAGCACACCGTTGTTTCTGTTAAAAAGACATCCGTAACCACCTGCAACTCCCAGCGTTTTTACTAAACCTTCCACAGCAACTTCCAGCATTTGGTTTTCATCAAGATCCACCTGATGTAGCACTTTAGTTAGGTTGCGAATCAGTTGCTCAAATTGCAGAGATCTTTCCAACGAACGAGTCCGCTCTTTCACCCGTTCTTCCAATTCTTTAGTATATGCTTGCAGTTGCTGGACTCTCAGCGACTGCTCAAAAGCAATGGCCACCTGATTGGCAACTGCCTGCACTAGCTGTTGTTCGTCTGGCGTCCACTGTCGGGGGGTACGGCAATGATGAACAAATATTAAACCCCACAGAGGGCGCGATCCTTCTTCCTGTAACTCGTCATCTGGGCGTTGAATTGGTACCGCCATCATACTGCGTACCTTCATCGCTTCCAGCATTTGCTGATGGCAGACAGATAATGCTTCTGCATAGATATCTGCTGTATGCCAGAGGCGACCTTGACTGTAAGCTTTTAGATAGCTTGTGGGAATTGTTTCCGGTGAAAAAGTTTGCCGCCAAATTACCGGGTAAGCAGGCTCGACTGCTTCCGCTACGCAAACACCGCTTTGGTCTGGTTGCAACTGATAGGCAAGCACTCGATCGGTATTGAGAACCGATCGCAGCCGTCTGACCGCAATCTCCAGAATTTTAGGAAAATCGAACGAACTGCGGATCGTAGCCGCTATTTCGCTCAACAGCGCTTCCCACTGTCGCCGCTTTTGCAGTTCCTGTTCCGCTCGTTGAATAGAGGTTACATCTTTTACGAATACCAGTAAGTAGCGATCGTCTGCTTCGGCGCTATCGATCTGCGATATCGTCACTTCTGTCCAGACAATCGTCCCATCTCGGCAAATATAGCGCTTTTGCAGCGTTTGTCGTTGTAAACTTCCCCTGACTATTTGCTGAATACACCTAACTTCCGCCGCGAAATCTTCAGGATGACTGATAGCTCGACAATCCAGTCGTCGCAATTGTGCTTCTGTGTAACCTATCAATTTCTCGAAAGCTGGATTTGCTCTGAGAATACCTCCATCTAAGCTCTCGCAAAGAATTCCGATCGGCGACTCCCAGAACAGCGGTTCTAGCAGCACAGGTATGGATGCACTCTCTAAAGATGACGAAGATAATACTGAGGTACTCGACATTTGCGGGTTAGAAGCAAGTTTAAGTGTGTTTTCTCGCCAGTTCTCATGCTTTTCTATTTGCTTGGCAGCATGAGAACTGTGATTTTGTTGCGCTGGCGCGATCGCACGATATGGTTGAAGCAATGATAGCAGTTGCAGCCACAAGCGTTTGACAATGCTGTTGTTGTTCGTCAGATCCGCCGCCATCAATTCCGAATAGTAAGGTAGAACAGTTGCGATCGCTGGGATAGCAAGCAATTCGACTATTTTGTGCGGATCGAAAATTAGGGAAACTTGCCAGTTTTGGTGAGTATTTTCTGGCGTTTTTACTGGCTCTATTTGCATCCATAAATTCAGATCGCTAGATAATACAATTACGCTCGCTTCTACTCCTGGCAGACTTACAAGCTGTATTGGTGGAATAGATTCGCCCTTCTTTTCTCCCCATGTGCGAGCTGCTTTGGCAGAGTTTGTTTGCAGGTTATTCTCGGAGTCCGGATAATTTACAACTGTGCTATGCCAAGAGCGAGCGGAAGAATTCCTCAGCTGGTAAAGCTCTGCCAAAGATCCTACAGTAACGATCGCCGCTGCCTTACATTCTTCTTTAGCCAATGCTTCTGCTTCAGTAGCAGATGAATAACAGTATGCACCAGATTCATTGTCGGGCATCGGGTAAAGCTCTTCTACTCCCGATTTACTATACTCTAGTCCCAAAGAAGCTTCTATTATTTCCGACCAAAATAGCTCTATTTTCTTACACAGATCTGAGTTTTCGCCTGCTATCAGTAAAGCTCTTATCCATCCAACTGATTCCAAAGCTCTTTGCAGAACTTGTAAGCAAAAATACCAGTTTGAAGCTGTCAATTCTAGTATGATTCGTGCTGGAGTCTGGTTTTTCATTTAGTTTCTCAATAATAAGAAAGGGCTCTCGCCGGATGGATAGTTTTTACGCGACTTAGATTTAGATAAATTTTTCAACAAATCGTCACCGAAGTGCCTTTTTTTGACTGGATTGACCGCGTTACTCAAGTTGGCTGAGTTACAGAACAAAATGAGAAGGCATACTTAAATTGGAAAAACAACCCTTCTCCAGCCACTTTCACAGGCCGTGGTCATCCCTAAAAAAAGATGTGATTTTTTATTCCATTTTCGCTGAGAGCTGTACCCCACGGATGTGTTGTCAACAATTCGTATCAGAAACTCTTTGTAACGGATTGTGAAGCGATCGCGTAATTGAGTCTTGGCAAACTAACTCGATTTTTATACCTTCAATATTTGTTTACAAAAATCTATTTTTCGCAACGCTTTGGTAGCTTGATAAAATGCTAAAAAAACTTTTTAACAAGTTTCAATTGGCAGCTACTGCCAAACCGTCAATCGCAACGGCAATTTGTTCGAGACTGAAACCACGCTGCTGAGCTAGATCGTATACCTGCTGTAATAAAGGGCGGAAAGACTGCGCCAGATGGTAAAAAACGAACAATTCCAGAAGCAGCTGTTGTCGAAAAATTTGAAGAAGATAGGGTTTGTTGTATTCCAGTTCGAGTAGGATTGAACTGGAGTGCCGCAATTAGCGATCGCACAGCATCATAGGCTAGGGCTGTTCGCCAGTTTACATCAGCACCCCAAAGCTTTCTCGACTGCTGGGAAAAGTCCGATTTGGGATCGGCGTCAATATGCCAGGGAACTCCTACTATCATTCCAACAGCTTCATCAGCACCGATTTCTAACGTTTTGGGTGTGTAAACATCATCACCTCCAAGTAATTTTAATCGCTTGCGGTTGACCAGAACAACCTGGAGTGCTTTGTCTAAAGTTCCCGTATTGGCTGCTAGCATTAACACCTGTGCGCCGTCCAAGTCTGAGAACACATTGACCGGGCGGGGGCAGTTTGGACGGGTGCAATAGATTTCCATACATTAGGAATTTAGTGTTAGTTAGTGGGGATTCAGGAATTAAAAACTACAGATTCCAGATTTGAAATTGAATACAATCTCAAATCTCAAATCTCAAATTTAAAATTTCCCAGTCCCCAGTCTCTTCAACTGCCATTATTGGAGATAGTTTTCGTCTCTTCTTGTGCAGGAAATTTATGGGAATTTCCCGTGAGGGACGGTGTTTCTAAAAGCTCTTTTCCCCATCCGGGATGGGCAAACTGAGGGAGAATTTCCGTGCTAAAAGCTTCTGCGGCTTTGGAGCGGTAACGATTGGGATTAAAAATCACCGACAGCATCCGCTTGACAACCACATCTTCAATTGTGGCGCGGCTGAGGATACCCATCTGTAACTCTTTTTCAATTGCCGAAATAGAGACAAAAGCCGCTCCCAAACCTGACTGCACTGCATTTTTGATCGCCTCGATCGAGTTCAATTCCATTTCCACTCTCAGACGGCGAGTATCGATGCTGCAACGGCTCAGCACCTGGTCAATCACTTTGCGAATAGTGGATTGGGAGTCTAAAGCTATAAATTGCAACTTGTAAAGGTCATCTTTGTGGATGATATCGGCTTTTGCTAAAGGATGAAAGACTGGCAAAATCAACGCTAACTCATCTTCTAGGTAAGGCTTGATTTCTAAAGCTTCTACAAGTTCGGAAGGAATTTCACCGCCAATAATGGCGAGATCCACTTGTCCGTTTGCCACACTCCAGGCAGTTCGGCGGGTGGAGTGAACGTGCAATTGTACTGACACATCCGGATACTTTTGTCGGAACAAGCCGATCATACGGGGCAGCAAGTATGTCCCCGTTGTCTGAGATGCCCCGACAATCAAAGTGCCACCCTGGAGATTTTGGAGATCTTCTATGGCGCGACAAGTTTCTTCACAAAGTGATATTATTCTTTCGCCATAGCTGAGCAGGAGATGACCTGCTTCGGTGAGTTGTGCCCGTCGGCCCCCTCGGTCGAACAACGGCACATCCAACTGCCGCTCTAAGTTTTGTACCTGCAAGCTCACGGCGGGTTGCGAGACATAAAGACTGTCGGCAGCGCGTTTGAAGCTTCCCTCAGCGGCGATCGCTTTGAGAATACGCAACTGATCTAGTGTGAAAGGAAGGTCAGACATACTGGCTTACCAGAAAGGTGTAAGGAGCCTTGGGCCGAAAAACTATGAATATTCCGGTTGTAATTGGTGCTGATAGCGATTTACCGTTGTGATGCCTCTGCTGAAATCGAAATTAACATAACAAGGGATCGGTTCCACTGAGAATATCTCTGACATGAGCTGTGCGGGAATCCGTTTGAGTTGAATTGCTTAAGTAATATGATGTCATTTGCTTGGCTGACTTCGAGCCATTTCATAATACTGGGGTTGCTTTTGGGTTTTGCGATCGCCCATAGCGGTTTGGCTGCTTTGCGGCAGTGGGGCGAAAAAATGATTGGGCCCAGAGCTTATCGCATCCTGTTTGCCAGCGTCAGCCTACCTCTGGCCGTCGCGACGATCGTTTACTTTTTTAACCATCGCTACGATGGACTGCAATTGTGGCAGGTACAGGGCGTTCCCGGAGTTCAGCCTCTAGTATGGTTGCTGTCGGCAGTTTCGTTTGTGTTTCTTTATCCAGCCACGTTTAACCTGTTGGAAATTGCCGCGATCGAGAAACCCCAAGTTCATCTTTACGAAAGCGGTATCATTCGCGTCACCAGGCATCCCCAAATGGTAGGACAAATCATCTGGTGCGTTGCACACACGCTCTGGATCGGCACCACTTTCACCCTATTTACATCAATAGGTTTGATTTTGCATCATTTATTCGGTGTCTGGCATGGCGATCGCCGCCTCCTGTCTCGCTACGGCGAAGCATTTGCCGCCGTAAAAGCCCGTACCTCTGCAATACCCTTTCTTGCGATCGTCCAAGGTCGTCAAACTTTACAATGGCAAGAATTTATTCGTCCAGCCTATCTTGGGGTAGGTGTTTTTGTTTTGTTACTGTGGTATTGTCACCCTCTTCTAATTCAAGCTACTGCCCGTGTCAACTGGTGATGGGAATAAAGTAATCAAAGGGGAAAGCAAGAAAGTTTTCTTCCTTTCCTGTCTCCTGTTTCCACTCTCGATAATTATTTTTTGTCACCATTTGCGATCTCTATCGTCAGACGATCCCGAATCGATGTAACATGATCCCAACTGCATATCAAACCCATATAAACCATAGCTTGAGGGATCATGCTGTTGTCGGTTAACGAGCGGACGTTTTCACAAGAAGTTTTAAAATCTCCCACTCCGGTGCTGGTTCATTTTGCAGCTCCCTGGTGTGGTTTGTGTAAGCTGATTACCCCCCAATTAAGTCGATTTCAAGCAAAATTGGGCGAAAAAGTCAAGGTAGTGTACGTTAACGCTGATGAAAATTTTAAAATTTCTCACAGTTATAGACTGACAACACTGCCAACGCTGATTTTATTTGTAGATGGTGAAATCGCCTATCGTTTCGATTGCTTCCGGAATCGGGACGATCTTTCTGCGGTACTGGAGTTGATTTCCCTCGGTTGTGCAGAGCATAGCAAGCAGCAACGGTTGCAGCCGATCGAATATCAACATTTCTCTGCCTAATTTGCCCCGATAGCAAGTCAAATATTTAAAATATCCCACCCTGGTATATTAGGGTGGGATATTTTTCGGTCATGGTAACCGATTGCATAACTAATGCGAAAAGCGGGCTTTTTTGAAGCAAAAATTTCATGACTGCGACTCGGACATCCCAAAAAACTAGGTTTTTTTAAGATTTGGCCTAACTCGTGGCAGAGATGAACCAATCCTGCGTGTGCCACAATTATTAACGGTTTTGCCAACTAGAGAGAACAACTTTAAAGTAGACATCTGTGATGGAACCGATCTATCAGTATGCTTGGGTAATACCCGTCCTGCCGTTGTTAGCGGCTATGTTAGTCGGCATCGGCCTGATTTCATTTAACAAATTTACTAACCAGCTGCGGCAGTTAAATGCCGTGTTTGTGGTATCTATGCTAGGCGCGGCAATGGTTTTGTCCTTTGCCTTGTTCTGGAGTCAATTTCAAGGCCACGAACCCTACACCCGTACCCTGGAATGGGCAGCAGCTGGTAATTTCCACCTCACAATGGGCTATACGATCGACCATCTGACAGCCCTAATGTTGGTCGTCGTGACCACCGTAGCCTTCCTGGTCATGGTCTATACAGATGGCTACATGGCTCACGACTCAGGTTACGTGCGCTTCTACGCCTATCTGAGCTTGTTTAGCTCATCCATGTTGGGTTTGGTGGTGAGCTCCAACTTGGTGCAGATTTATATTTTCTGGGAACTCGTCGGGATGTGTTCCTATTTGCTGATCGGATTTTGGTACGATCGCAAAGCCGCAGCCGACGCCTGCCAGAAAGCATTTGTCACCAACCGCGTCGGCGACTTTGGTTTGCTTCTGGGTATCCTGGGCTTATACTGGGCGACCGGTAGCTTTGAGTTTGATGTCATTGGAGCTAATCTACAAGCTTTTGTAGAATCTGGTTATCTCAGTGCAGGTTTGGCGGCGCTATTTGCAATTTTGGTATTTATGGGCCCAGTCGCCAAATCCGCGCAAGTACCCCTACACGTTTGGCTACCGGATGCGATGGAAGGCCCAACGCCGATCTCCGCCCTCATCCACGCCGCCACGATGGTCGCCGCTGGTGTATTCCTGATTGCGCGGATGTACCCGGTGTTTGAAGGCATACCGTCGGCGATGAATGTCATCGCTTGGACAGGTGCAGTGACAGCCTTTGTGGGCGCAACTACTGCGATTACCCAAAATGACATCAAAAAAGGTCTCGCCTATTCCACTATGTCCCAGTTGGGTTATATGGTGATGGCGATGGGAGTAGGTGCTTACGGTGCTGGATTGTTTCACCTGACAACTCACGCTTACTTCAAAGCGATGCTGTTTTTGGGATCTGGGTCGGTGATTCACGGTATGGAAGCAGTCGTCGGTCACGATCCGGCTTACGCTCAAGATATGCGGATGATGGGCGGTCTGCGGAAATATATGCCCATTACTGCGATTACCTTTTTGATCGGCACTTTGGCGATTTCCGGTATCCCGCCTTTTGCAGGTTTTTGGTCAAAAGACGAAATTCTGGGTTCTACTTTCCAAGCTAATCCAGTTCTGTGGGCGATCGGCTGGTTGACTGCTGGGATAACTGCTTTTTATATGTTTCGGATGTATTTCACCACCTTTGAAGGTAAATTCCGAGGTAAAGATGAGAATGTCCGCAACAAGATTAAAGCAGAAGTTTTACAAAGTCAGGGCTTGGCTTTTGGCCCAGGTGCCATGAATCCCCAAGAACTGACTGTCGCAGCAGCTCACGGTCACGATGACGGCGAATCACACGAAGGTCATCACCACAGCGATAAACCGCACGAGTCACCCATCACGATGACTCTGCCGCTGATGGTTTTGGCAGTTCCTTCTATACTGATTGGTTTGGTGGGAACGCCTTTTGGCAATTACTTTGAGGAATTCATCCATCCGGCGACTGAATTAGCTACAGAGTTACACGCAGAAGCCGGACACGAAAGTTTGTCGGAATTTCTGGTGATGGCGGGTACTTCTGTGGGGATATCCTTAATTGGGATAACGGTAGCTACTTTGATGTACTTGCTGGCTAAGATCGATCCGAGTGAGATCGCTGCCAAAATCCCCTCTCTCTACAAACTGTCCAAGAACAAGTGGTACTTTGACGAAGTTTACGATTTGCTCTTCATTAAAGGTAGCCGCCGCTTAGCTAGGGCAGTTATGGAAGTCGATCTCAAAGTCGTCGATGGTGCGGTCAACTTGACCGGCTTGGTGACACTCTTAAGCGGTGAAGGTCTGAAATATTTTGAAACGGGCCGCGCTCAATTCTACGCTCTCATAGTCTTTGCCGCAGTTCTCTTAGGAGTAATTTTCTTTGGTGTGACTTGATCGTAGGGTTGGTTTTTTAGGGGCGGGTGCGATCGCAATGTCAGCTTTACAGCAGTAACATTTCGATCGACCGCCCTATTTTAGTTTTGAGTGGAGGAGTAGTTTTGAGGACACACTTTGGAATTAAATCCAAAGAAATATACTTATCTGCCTGTTTACAACTCAAAATGGTACGGGCAGGACACTGCGGTGTACCTACTCAACTCCAAACTCATCATTCTTCCAGACTCGGTATTTCCAAACTTGAGTGGCAATGAATACAGCTAATTTTCCTTGGCTGACAACCATAATCTTATTCCCCATTGCGGCGTCCCTTCTCATCCCCATCTTGCCTGACAAAGACGGCAAGACGGTGCGTTGGTATGCGCTGATTGTAGGGCTGATTGATTTTGCACTGATTGTTTACGCTTTCTACACCGGGTACGATTTATCCGAGCCCGGTCTGCAACTGGCAGAAAGCTATGCCTGGGTGCCTCAACTCGACTTGAATTGGTCGGTAGGTGCGGATGGTCTATCCATGCCCCTGATCATTCTCACAGGCTTCATGACCACGCTGGCAACTTTGGCAGCGTGGCCGGTTACTTTGAAACCAAAGCTGTTTTACTTCTTGATACTGGCGATGTACGGCGGTCAAATCGCCGTGTTTGCCGTTCAGGATATGCTGCTGTTTTTCCTGGTGTGGGAACTGGAATTGATTCCTGTTTATCTGCTACTGGCGATTTGGGGCGGCAAGAAACGTCTCTATGCGGCTACTAAATTTATCCTTTACACCGCTGGTGGTTCGCTGTTTATTTTAGTGGCAGCGCTGGCGATGGCCTTTTACGGCGATAAAGTAACTTTCGATATGAGAGCTCTCGCCGCTAAGGACTTCGCCCTCAATTTCCAATTGTGGATGTATGCCGCGTTCTTTATTGCCTACGCTGTCAAACTTCCCATTATTCCTTTCCATACCTGGCTACCGGATGCCCACGGTGAAGCAACCGCGCCAGTGCATATGTTGCTGGCTGGTATTCTCCTGAAAATGGGTGGATACGCCCTGCTGCGGATGAATGTGGGCATTCTTCCCGACGCCCATGTGGTGTTTGCCCCGGCTTTGGTGGTTTTAGGGGTTGTCAATATTATCTACGCGGCGCTAACTTCTTTTGCCCAGAGGAATTTGAAGCGCAAGATTGCCTATTCGTCAATATCTCATATGGGATTTGTGACGATCGGTATGGCTTCTTTTACTAATTTGGGCTTAAGTGGTGCCGTTTTGCAAATGGTTTCCCACGGTTTGATCGGCGCTAGTTTGTTCTTCTTGGTGGGGGCGACATACGATCGCACGCACACCCTGATGTTAGATGAAATGGGCGGCGTCGGTCAGAAAATGCGGAAGATTTTCTCTATGTGGACTGCTTGTTCTCTGGCATCTTTGGCGCTACCGGGAATGAGCGGTTTTGTGGCAGAGTTGATGGTATTTATTGGCTTTGCGACCAGCGATGCTTATAATTCCACTTTCAAGGTGGTGATCGTATTCTTGGCCGCAGTTGGTGTAATTTTGACGCCAATTTATCTGCTGTCTATGCTGCGGGAAATTTTCTACGGCCCGGAAAACAAAGAGTTAGTGGAACACGAGGCTTTGGTCGATGCGGAACCGCGAGAAGTGTTCATTATTACTGCTCTTTTGGTGCCGATTATTGGCATTGGTTTCTATCCCAAAATGCTGACTCAAATGTATGATGCTACTACAGTGGCTTTGACGACAAGACTTCGAGATTCTGTACCTAGTTTGACTGAAAAACAACAAGCAACTGATACACTGCCAACAAATTTGAAAACTGTGGCGATTGCACCTGAAATTGGCGATTAATATCGCGCAAATTTGAAGTGTGTAAAATTAAAAAAGCCCCCACTGTGGGGGCTTTTTTGTAGGGTGTAAAAAAAATGAGGTAAATGAAGCAAAAATCTGCTTATTACCTGATGGTTAAGTTAATGGCTCAACTCCTAAACAACAGTGAAATCATTTACCGTGATGCTGGTAGCTTGAATCCCATTGAGAGTTGCTAGAAGCTCATCAGTACTTGTAATTTTAACTAAAGTATTGTTCCAGTTAACATCAGTACCTTGGATAATAGAAAGTTGCTGGAACGTCAATCCACCCGATAATCCCAGAACATCTTGACTATCTGTAAAGTCACTAATGGTATCAGTTCCTTGTTCTTGTGCTAATACGAACAAATCTGCACCGCTACCCCCATTCAAACTGTCATTGCCAGCACCACCAGTTAGGGTATCATTACCTGCAAAACCATTAATGGTATTATTTTCAGAGTTTCCTGTCAGGATATCCGCAGAATCAGTACCATTAATTACGGTGAGCGGTGCTTGCTGTACAGGAATAAATTCGATGTAATCGACCCGCGCATACTCAGCTTGGTTTGCTAGTCCTTGGATTTGAATTGTTGCGCCTTGGTTAATGGATAAAGCCGTAGCAATCTTTTGAGTGACGGCAGATTGGTTATCGGGACTAGCACTACCCAAATTTTGGTTGAGGGTACGTTGGTCTATTTGAGTACCTGCGATCGAAGTTGTCAACTGTGCTTGTCCGTCATTTTCGTCAAAATACCGGAGAAATACATCATAACTGCCACTGACACCCGTAAAGGTTGTGCTGGCGATGCCAGAAGTAGCCCCGCTTTTCGGAAGACCGATTGCCTTGCTGCTGGAAGCAGCGGTATTTGACTCTACCAGGTAGTTAGTCAGCTGCATACTCTCAGCTTCTATACGGACAGTTCCGTTAGACTGAGGTACGCTCACTTGAAATGTACCTAGATTTCCGCCACTAATAAAGTTGCCGCTAGTATCTTTAACTTGGTTTGCTTGCAAAGCTACAGTGTAATTGCCGTTATCTAAGGCATCCCAACTGCCACCGAGAGGATTAAGACTGTAAGTAGCAGTGCGGATAGCGCCATTGGTGTTGCTGTCAAGGCTGACAAAAGTTGCCAACTGATTAAAACCGTTTGGGCCAGTGACGCGCAAGTCGCTGCTATCCAAACTGGAAATATCGACAGCTTGGTCATCAGTGTAAGTAACTGTGAAAGTGTAGGCACTATTGCTGGTATTTGTGATGTTTGTGGCAGATAACGTTGCTGTCGGGGCCCTGACATCACTGGCCGCAGGTGCTGTACCGGCGGCCAGGAATTCGATATAATCTATCCTGGCAAACTCACCACTGTTGGCGATGCCTTGAAGTTCGATCGCTGCACCTTGGTTGATAAATAGTCCAGAAGCGATCGTTTTTGTCACTGCCGTTTGACTGACAGCGCCAGAATTACCCAAGTTTTGGTTGAAACTCCACTGTACTATTTGAGTACCGCCAATTTTTGCGCTTACACTTGCTTGTCCATCGTTTTCGTCAAAGTAGCGAACTACTACGTCATATATACCGCTCGCACCGCTAAAGTTGCTCGTTACTTTACCGCTTGAGCTACCCGATGAAGCTAAACTGATTAACTGACTGTTGGAAGCAGCAGTATTTGATTCAATCAGGTAGCTTGTCCGCTGCATATTCTCAGCTTCCATACGGATGTTTCCGCCAGACTGAGCCAGATTTACTTGGAAATTTCCCAAATTTCCGCCAGGGAAGAAGTTGTTGCTGTTATCTTTAACCTGGTTGTTTTGTAGAACTACAGTATAAGTGCCATTGTCGGCTGTATCCCAAGTACCTCCCGGAGCGTTGATGCGGTAAAAGCCGGTGACTGCACCGTTGCTTTGATTAACTCCTGTAAGGGTCGCGAGTTGGTTGAAGTTATTTGGCCCAGTTACCCGAATGTCGTTGTTGTCGATACTAGATAAGTCTATACCGTCCTCATCTGTATAGGTAACAGAAATAGTGTTCGTGGTGCCGCTGGCTTGTGTAATATTAGCGGCAGAGAAGCTTGCGTTCGAGTAGGGAATAAATTCTACGTAATCTATTCGTGCATACTCGCCCTGGTTTGCCGTTCCTTGGATTTCGATCGCAGTTCCCGGATTTAAGGATATTCCCGTGGCAACTGTTCGGCGTAACTTTGTTTGGCTATTCGCAGAGGCATTGCCCAAGTTTTGGTTCAGCGTCCATTGATCTACTTGGTTCCCGCCTACTTTGAATTTTAGCTGTCCTTGTCCGTCGTTTTCGTCATAATAACTGACGACTACATCGTATTTATTCGCTGAACCGGAAAACTGAAAGGAAGCCGTTCCAATAGAGTTTGTAGCTGCATTGACGCTGATTACCTTCTGACCCAAAGCCGAGCTGTTCCTCGATTCGACAATGTAGTTTGTCAGAGTCATATTTTCAGCTTGGACGCGAGTGGTTTTCTGTATACCGAGAAATGGCACTAGCGCATCGTACCAAGCATTACCCATTTTAGTATAGCCATCAAGAGTCGGGTGAATTTGATCGGCTAAATCGTTCTGGTTTAGCTTGGAGTTTATATCGACATAAGTAACATTTTTTCCTTGTGCGACTTTGTTGTTTACAATCTGGAGAGCTTGTGAGTTAAAATTAGCAACCTGTTGCAGATCGTCTGCGTATTTATAAGAGTTTGGAATAGAGCCTAGAAACAAATGTGAATTAGGTAATTTCGTAGTAATTTTATCGACTATTTCCTTGAGTCGATCGTCTGCATTTCCAAGGTCATAATTCTGTAGCACATCATTGGTGCCAATCGTTAGCAGAACTACATCCGCCTGATAAGTATTCAACCAATCATCGAGTTTGCCAATCTCAGGTTCTGAAACTCTGCCATTGAGGATTTCATCGGTTCTCCAGCCGCGATTTCCCGCATGGTTTTTATCGATGTTACTTGGTCCATTAGACCGGGGCCCTACAAAATCTACGTCGAAATTATCAGATCCAAATAAGTTGTATAGTTCGGTGCGGTATCCCCCGCTCTCTGTATCGCTACCGCTATAAATAACTCCATGAGTGATCGAGTCACCTATTGTGAGAATCTTTGGGAACATAAATTTTCCTCCTAAAAAATTTTTGGTCGCTAAAAATTGCCACGTCAGTACGTACCAGGAACGTAAGTTTCTGGAAATCTAAATAAACGCCCAAATAATTCAGTAAATACTATTAGGCCGCTAGCATTTATTGAGCTTAGTTTATGCCACACTTACGAAATAGTGCTATAAGTGAAGCAGTATCTTTACAAATTCTTCGTAATATTGTGTATTTTTTGGCTCAATTTATAAAGCTGAGATGAAGAGACCGTAAAAGCCAGTAATCTAGCCGCCCTCTCCATAGAGTAAAAAAGAGAGGAAAAGGGAAAACAAAGTAAATAACTAATAAGTTGGGTTGAACTAAGAAAACCCAACTTACTTGAGTTAGAGCTTGGCCTAATCGGAACAGTATTATACAGAGATGGGATTCTCAGGATCTCTCCGCCGCCTTCTGGCAGTAATTCTCGACAATCTGCAAAATCCGTTCCGCTGCATGACCGTCCCCAAAGGGATTGATTGCTGTTGCCATTGCTTTATAAACAGTGGGGTTGGACAGCAACTCGCTTGCAACGGCAAAAATATTAGTGGGATTGGTTCCCACCAGTTTAGCTGTCCCAGCTGCGATCGCTTCCGGTCTTTCCGTAGTTTCCCGTAACACCAAGACTGGCTTCCCCAAGCTAGGCGCTTCCTCCTGTAGTCCGCCAGAATCAGTTAACAGCAAGTAACAGCGCTGAATCGCACCTACCAATTCCCCATAATCCAAAGGTTCGGTCAGAAATACCCTGGGATGGTCACCTAACATAGCCTGTAGCGGTTCTCGCACAGTAGGATTGCGATGCAGGGGCAACAGCAAAGCTGTATCCGGAAATTTATTTAAAATTTGCAGAAATCCTTTCGCAATATCCTTTAAGGGTTCCCCCCAATTTTCGCGTCGATGTACCGTTGCCAGCAGTACCCGGTACTTTTGCCAATCTAAATTGGGTAGATCGCAAGCAGGCTGACGTTCCGCCACCATCAACAAAGCATCGATCACAGTATTGCCAGTCTGGTAAATTTCTCCCACAACTCCCGAACGCCGAAGATTATCCACAGCTTGCGAAGTAGGTGCAAAATGCAACTGGGTTATTTGAGAAATCAAACGCCGATTTGCTTCTTCCGGGTAGGGGTTGAACATATCGTCGGTTCGCAAACCTGCTTCTACGTGTCCTACAGGAATTTTTTGGTAGAATGCTGCGAGGGTTGCTGCAAAAGCCGTGGTCGTATCTCCCTGCACTAAGACCGCATCCGGCTGCATTTTCCTAAATAACATTTCCAAACCCTGTAAACTGCGACAGGTAATATCGGTTAAGGTTTGCTGGGGCTGCATAATTGCTAAATCCCCATCAGCGCGAAGGTCAAACAGTTGCATGACTTGATCCACCATTTCGCGATGCTGGCCTGTCAAAATCACCCGCGTGTCAAAAGATGAGGAACTCTTGAAGCGCTGAATCACTGAAGCTAGTTTAATCGCCTCCGGGCGGGTTCCCACGATAATACAAATCTTGAAGGGTGATTGCGACATTGAAATCGAGTGGATAGCAAAGGTGCAAATACAAGTCTGCCACCATCGTACAGCCATCTCCGAAGAAATCCGGATTTTTATATTTGAGGGGCGCTGGGTGGATAAAAGAATAGGTTGGTAGCAGATATAGGGGTTGTAGCGAATGTAACGAAGGCTAAAACGCTAAATATATTTTCTTAAATCTACAAACAGTTACCAATTACGAAATAAATTTTATGGAATTTCTCAAAAAGTCGAAAATGAAAGAATTTGCTTAGCTACTCCAGTCTATCAGTGAAAAAAATCAAATTTTTTCTTTTTTAACTTATTTCAAGCCATAAGATTTATATATACTGCTTGCCAGAGCTACCTACACAGGAAAAAACCCGGTGTTACCGGGCCTTATAACCGTTTAAAATAACGGCTAACAGTGGGCCTTTACTTTATATTGATGTCGCACGTTAAAGGGCAGGCGGCATAAACAGAACTGTGACGCAGATTTTCCTCTCCACGCAACCAATTTAACCATTTGACTTCGTGAGGATGAACGCCTTTAAGGGAAAGCATAGCTGCGCCTGCCATAACTGCTAGAACATTAGCGCCAATTAAACCGCCCGCTACGAGTAACACAGCGCTAACTGGCATCACCGATTGCAGCGCGATCGATAGCAGAGAACCTACAACAACCATTAGCATCACAATCGGAAAACCGACTACCAGTAAGCAAACTGAGAGGGTGAACGTCCAGATTAAAAAGCTTTTGATTGTAGAAAAGGCATAGCTCGTGGTTAAATTCTGGCTTTTTGCTAGTGTCATACTCATTCCTCCTTCCTTATTCAGGAAAAAATCTGATTTACGTAAAATTCGGATTATTACTTCCGACTGATAGCTCGGTGGTTTTTAGTATATATAAACTTTTGGTTAAGATGAATATTTTTTTTAATAAACTTTACATTTTATTAGTTTTCTTGGCGTTACTAGAATCTGAGTAAATTTTCGCATTGTATGTCTGCCTAAAGAGGTAACTCTTAGGCAAAAACTGTTCTATAACCTATGTCTTTGGATGTAGGTATTATGCGAAGGGCAGTAAAACTTAATCTGCGAACATACTGCTAAACTCCTTAATATTTCTTATTAGTTCCGGCTGTGGTTCTCATAATTTTGTCATCAGTTTTGCAAAAAACTGGAAAACTGTTGCAAAATCAAAGGAACACAAGAGGAATACCTACTGCCAAAACAAAGCTAACTTTGTTTTTGAGCTTGGGGCTTAATACTGAGGTAGCAGTCGTAAGCTAACGGCTCAGCCAGAGGATAAGCTTGTAATGGCAGACACACAACCGCACAAATGGTAATCCAGGCGGCTAAGAAGGGAGTTAAGTTGTAAAAAGCTAGTTTTTGTAATTTTAGCGGATATTTTCACGAAACTGATGCACAGGACCAAATTATGGGAAAACTTAAGAGAGATAGAAGTGTGTCCGCTCTATCGCCAGAAAAATTTCATAGCGTCGTAAAGCACTAAACCTATGACAGACTCACAGCGCCCCCCCATGCCACCTCCACCCGGTTCTCGTGGGATGCCACCGGGGATGCCACCCGGGCCACCACCTGCTAGACGAATGCCAGGACCGGAAACATCTGCGGGAGCAACTCAGCGACCAACAGAAGAAACTGTAGCCATGCCCAACACCGCTCGCACGGGTATGCCACCTACAACTTCTCGGCCTCCGAGTACAGGGGCACCACCGACTGTGGCAAGGACTCCGGGTGCAGCTCCACCACCGCCCTTCCCAACAGCCGCAGGCGCACCACCAGCGCCTCCTGCTGCGCCGTCTGCTCCGCCAAGACAGCAGCCTCCCGCTCCACCTGCTGCTGCACCCGCAGCACCGCCAGCATCCGCTGGCGGACGGACACCAGGGGGGAGTAACGGTCGATCGCCAGGGCAGCCAACTCTAGCAGAAGTTGTCAGGTATGCTTTTGACAACGGCATCTCTGATATCCACGTCGGTGTAGGCGAAGCACCGCGCTTTCGCAAGCGCGGCGACATCATTCTCGCGGAATACCCCGAAGTCGATTACCCAACTTTTATGAGTTGGATGCAGGAGGTGATGAGCGACGAGGAAATTCAAAAATTTGAAGAACATCTGGACTTTGATGGAGTAACGCAGTACGAATTCTCGCGGGCCCGCATCAACGTTTTCGGTACTATGAGAGGCCCAGCGATGGTGATGCGCTTGATTCCAAACAATATCTTGAGCATGGAGCAATTAAACTTGCCTCCAGTGTTTAAAGATATTTGCCATTACCACAAGGGTCTAATCTTGGTGACGGGGCCAACAGGTTCTGGTAAGTCCACAACGATGGCGGCCATGATCGATTACATTAACAAGAATATGGCCAAGCACATCATCACTATCGAAGACCCCATAGAATTTGTCCACGTCAGTCGCAAATCTCTAATTAAGCACCGGGAGGTAGGACAGCATACCCGAAAATTTGATAACGCATTGAAAGCGGCTTTGCGGGAAGACCCGGATTTGATTCTGGTAGGGGAAATGCGGGATAAAGAAACCGTTAACACGGCGCTTAAAGCTGCACAAACGGGTCACTTAGTAGCAGGGACGCTACATACCAACAGTGCTGTAAAAACAATTGAACGGATTCTCAACCTATACTCGGCAGAAGAACAGAATTCCATGAAAGTGGCGATCGCCGAATCCCTGGTAGCCGTAGTTGCTCAGGGTTTGTGTAAAACCACCGATGGCAAGCGTGCAGCTTACCACGACATTCTGATCAACACAGATGCGATCAAAGAGTACATCATCCAGGGCAAATATGAGGAAATCACTGGAGTTATGCTCAAATCTAAATTTGACGGTATGCAGACGATGAACCAAGCTCTTTTGGCTCTCTATCAGGAAGGCCGGATCACGGAAGAGGAAGCTTTGGAAAGGTCTCCGACCCCGAACGAAATGGCTCAATTCCTGCGGGGACGGGTCTAATTTTTGTATTTGCTGGCGTTCTCAGGAGGATTCCTAAGAACGCTCTTTTTCTTGTCCTTTGTTTGTTGCCGATCTCATTGCTAGGCACCAACGACCGCTAACTAATGACCGATAATTGATGACCAATGACCGCTGACAAAGGGCAACTTTTTAAAGGGATTGCGCTTTTTACACCAGGAGGAGATCTCATTTACTGCATCGATCCAAACAAGCAGAATCGATGGCATCTGCATTTATGTGCCGGATTGCAAGAAATTTTGGGCTTAACAGAACCACCCCACTTTTTAGTACCTTGCTATACAGCGACTATAGACAGATGGATAGATCCTCGCAACAAGCAAGTGCGTATTTCTGCCGAAGCTTATCCAGCGGTTTTACGGTATCAATCACTTCTGAATGCTGTGTTTGAAACCGGGGAATTGCTTTGGCAGACTGCGCCTTGGCATGAAGACTTGTGCGATCCGATGGTGTTGGGAACTTATCGCGATCGATTTCCGCAGCTGTGGGAAGAACACGATCTAGTGGTACGGTTTGAAAATAGCCTTCTTCATCCCAGTTTCCAGCCAGAACTGTACTCCCCCTTACCTAAGTCGCCAGAAGCTCAAGGATACGTACTGCGTCTGTTTGTTTCCGGTCACAACAGCACTACAGAAAGAATTCTGCAAACTTTACATAAGCTTCTAGAGCAATCTCTATACCAGCCTTACACTTTAAAAGTTATTGATGTTTTTAAGCATCCAGAACAAGCAGAAGCTGACCAGATTTCTGCCACACCCACTCTGGTTAAGGTTTGGCCTCGACCGATACGACGAATTGTCGGTGAAATAGAGGATATAGACAGAATAATGTGGCTGTTAGTTTCTAAAGATACTCTTAGGTAGCAGGAACGCAGACATCTGGCGCACACAAGCCGGGAAAATGAAGGGTGGTGACATTAAGAGTATCCAGTTCCACACGACGGATAACATGGTTGTTCGTATCGGCAATAAAAAGATGTGTTGCGATCGCACTTAGACCGGATGGTTCAAAAAAGCTACAATCTAGACCTTGACCATCTTTCAACTCCTGTTTACCATCGCCTAGCATCGTTAGACACTTGCCAGTGTGAGGGTCAACTCGCTTAATTTTGTGGTTATAAGTATCGGCTACCCAAAGGTAATCTGGTGCATATTCTACACCCAGACAATGCTGTAGTCTTACTTTCGATCCAATGCCATCCTCATCCCCAAAACCGAATAATTCCCCACTACCGCAGACAGTTCTCACTTTATCTATGTCTCCGAGTCCGACAGCACGAATCGAGCTGATTTCGCTATCGGCGATATATAATTCTCTTCCATCTGTACTAATCCCGCTCGGTTGCGAAAAAGCGGACTCTTGACGAGCGCCATCAACGCAAGATTCTGCACCCGTACCAGCATAAGTTTGCACAATACCTGTGTCCAGACCCATTTCCCAAACCTGGTGAGAGCCAGCCATTGCAATGAAAAGGCTATTAGCCAGTTTGAGCAAATCCCAAGGGGAATTCAAGGGAGTTTCCAAACCAACTCCGCTGTGAGGCCGAATATTATGGCTTTGTTCGCCTGTGCCTGCGATAGTTTCAACTGTTTGGCTTTGAAAATCAATCCGACGCAAAGTATGATTTTCCGTATCGGCAACGTAGAGAATCCGATTTTCTTCATCAAAAGCCATTCCTTGGGGGCCAAAAAACTGAGCTTCGCTAAAGGAACCATCGCTTAAACCTGGTTTTCCCGTACCGATTAGATGTAGCACTTCTCCATCTAAAGTACTTACAACGATGCGATGATGGCCGGAGTCTGCGATAAATAACCACTGACCGCCAATCCCGTTTTCGCTTGCCAAAACTTTGCCGGGAAAAGCCAGGGGTGCGGTTAATCGTTGTCGCTGTTTTTCTAAAGCCACAGTAATTTCTTGAAAATTAATAGTTCCTTTCTGTTGGTGTGCCTGAATTAACTGTGAAATCAGGTCGTCTAGTGTTTCCCGATGACCTTCACCGGATACGCTACCAACACAGTACCCTTCCGGATCGATGAGTATTAAAGTTGGCCACGCTCTCACTGCATAGTGTTCCCAGACTCTAAAGCCGCTGTCAACTATGACTGGATGTTCGATATCGTAGCGCAGGATAGCTTGACGGATGTTTTCAACTTCTTTCTCGTTCTCAAATTTTGCTGAATGGACACCTATGACGGTAAGGCTGTCTTTATATTTTTGTTCTAAAAATTTTAAGTCGGGTAAAACGTGTAGGCAATTTATACAGCAATATGTCCAAAAGTCAAGTAGTACGACTCGCCCTTTGAGTTGCTGGAGGGATAAGGGGCGATCGGTATTAAGCCAAGGATAGTTTTGAGGCAGTTCTGGGGCTCTGACGCGAGGTGGCATAGGATCTCCTTCAATTAGGGCAATATCCCATAGCATAGCTTCAAATTTCTTTACCCAAGCCAAAGTTTCCTGAGTGGTTAACGCTACAAGTTAACTAAGTAGGCGTACTGATTTTGCTGTCGTTGGGTAGGTTAGGGCAGATCGCTTTTACCGAAGTCAAGAATACAGCTATTTTCAGGTTAGGAGCTGAAAAAAACCCGCTTTATTCAAGAAACTGGGTTTCTAGCCTACATAAATGCGATCGCCCGCAGTGATTTTATTCAGGAGTTACGCACTAGGGTCAATTTATGAATTGACCCTACATTCAGATATTCTGCGTAAGTCGTTTTATGGCGATCGCGCTGGCAAGTGCAGTTGCGGCCAAAGTCTAGTTTAAGTTTCCGTTACTACATCAGCTGCTCTGCCATCTGCGGGTGTCTCTGAGCGTTCAGTAACGGATGGCACTTCTGAAGTCGGTTGTGATGTTTCCGATTTCTCTATCTCAGAAGTGGGAACCTCTGGCTGTTGTGTAGCTTGGGTAATTGGAACAGTAGGTCTGGGAGCGCTTATTATAGGCTGTGTCACAGTTGCTGGTGTAGACAGTGAACTAGGTGAACGCCTAAACGGCTGGAAGAACCGTAAAAATTGGTTTATTTTTTCTTCGTTGGGCGCTTCTTGTGCAGTTCGATTTGGTTGATTAGATTTTGCCTCCGGAATTTTAATTTCATCAGCCTTAGATTCCGCTAGAGTTTCCGATCCAGAAGTCGATGGGTGAGGAGTTTTTAACTCAGGAGTCGATGTTTCGATTATTTCTGGCAGTGTAGGTGGCAAGTTGGGTGAAGATTTTACCTCAAGAATAGTTGGACTTGCCTCGCTAGCAGGTAATCCGCTCGATTTTGCTTCTAGATCTGATGTCCCCGAATTCCCATTTGTTGTATCAGTTGCTTCTGCTTGGGGTACAGGGGTGGTTTCTAATCCGTTCGTTTCACTTGCCTCAATTTGAGGTGGAGAAGAGGTTTCTAGTTGAGATGGCTGTAGTTCAGGTGTAATTGGCTGTGGAGTTGGGGTTTCTATTATTTCAGGTAAAGTCGGTGGCAAATCTGCCGATGGTGACGCCTCAGTAGCAGAATTGGTTTCGATGCGATCGGCATTTTCGCTATCTTTAGATTCTCCTTTCTCGGATTTAGCCAGATCCTGTTCTAAAGTTTCGGATGTTTCGGGTAATGGTGGAGGTAAAGTTTCTGCGGTCGGAGTTGGTGCTATCTCAGTTTGAGGTGCGGGTACAGTTTCTCCTGACGGAGTTGGTACTACCTCAGTTTGAGGTACGGGTACAGTTTCTGGCGAGGGAGTTGGTGCTACCTCAGTTTGAGGCGCGGATACCGTTTCTGGAGAAGGAGTTGGTGGAGTAGGAATTAATGGAGGCGTTGGTGTTTCGATCGCTTCTGGTGGTGTAGGAGAAGGCTTAATTATTTGCGGACGTCGGAAGCGATTAAAAAATCCGCCAAATCCCGGTTTTTCGACTGCTTTAGGCTGTGTTGGTTCTGTAATAGTATCCGGACGCTGAAAGCGATTCAAGTATTCACTCGGTTGGGGTGTTTGTATTGGTTTGGGTTCTGTTAGCTGTGTTTCGGCTGATTTGCTGGCTTCTCTATCAGTTTCTGCTTTCGTTGGTTCCTCTTGCGATGGTTCGGATGGTGGTATGACTTCGGGTGCAGGAGTAACCAAAGGTACTGATTCCGGTGTCGGCTCAAGTGTGGGTGTGGCTTCTACTGCTGAATCGGGTGTAGGTGTAGCTTCTACTGCTGGTTCAGGTGTGGGTTCTGGTTCTGGTTGTTTGGCGATATAGTTGCGATCGACTATGCCACGAGCATCGGCTGCGGAAAGTTGCCCTCTAACAAGGCGGGAAAGCGTATCGTTTCCGTTTGGTTCGTAGGTAATTAGACGAACTGTATTGTTAAAGGCGTTTTTGACTGGGTTGCCTTGTTCATCGAGCAATTCCAGTTGTACCCAGTTTTTCCCTGGTTGAAAACCTGTTAAATAAATTGGTTGCCACCGATCGATGATGAAGCTTTCGCCGTTGATGGTACAACGAATCCGCCAATCTGAAATATTGTCTTGAGGATCTTCTTGTGCTACCAGATGCAGTGGAGCGTTGGTGAGGTAGAAGTCCAGCATGATTGGCTCTGCCCCGTAACTGGCTTGAGGACGACTGTAGGTTAACAGTGGCTCAGCCGGGTCGGGGTTATTGTCATCTGTCTTAGTAAATATATGGAATGTAGTTTGGGCATAAGCTCCCTCATTCTTGAAACTTTCGTGCCAAGGACGAGAGGCAAAAACCCTGAGTGTGTGAGTACCGGGGGCTAAATCTTTATAAATTAAAGGCTCGTTGGGGTCATAAATTCCCTGGTAGGGTTGGTTGTCCAGGAAGACTTGCAGATGGGGGCCAAGACCTAGTTCTGGATTTTTGAAGATCGGCAAGTCTTGAACCTGGAATCGCACTGTGACAGTGTTATCGTTTAATACCTCGTTGGGTTGAGGACTGACAATACTTACCTGGGGCTGGTAAGTTTCCAATGCCTGACGCAGCTCTTGAATGACTTGAGGCGGAGACACTTCGGCAATTTTCGGTGCGTTTTGGTTTGGTGCGGTATTTAAGTTCCCAGGTGTCCCTGATGTGGATGTGCGACCGCCACAGCCCGTCAAACTCAAAACAAGTATTCCCGCTATTAAGAATGATGTGACTAGCGCTTTTCCAGCCCTTTGCTGCCAGTTTGTATCAAGCACGCTACAAAGCTCCTAAACAAGCTATACATATGGGACGGTTTTATATAAGTTATTTTTTACCTTTATGGCTCTGGATAAAAGCCGACCCTACAAGCCGTCCATAGGAGACTATAGCCCAAAAGGCTCAAACACTTCTAATTATTAGCTTCGGCTCCCCTATTTGACGCTTAATGTTAACTAATTATTGAGTTTTATTAACTAAATCGAAATACCTCTTGACTTTTTAACCAATAGTTATAGGGTAAAAGCTAGTGTATGTCTTCGCTCTAGCCAATTTGAATTATTGTTAAGTGCTGACAAACAGGTTGGGAAGCAAGTCCTATAATTCAACAGAAGGAACTACCGCAGGCAATTAAAGCGGCCCCAAAAGCTTGTAAGAGTTGGCAGTCGTCTTAATTGCAAGTAAAGCGGAGCTCCTCAGTTTACAATCCTCAAGAGTGAGTTCAGACGAGTCAATGCTCGTGCCTTGTAAAAAGAGAGGAGAGTCTTCATGGCTGTAAGTCCTCCGGAGCGGGAAGCAAAGGCAAGGGTTGTAGTCGATAAAGATCCGGTTCCCACTACGTTTGAAAAGTGGGCTCAGCCTGGACATTTCGATCGCACTCTGGCCAGAGGTCCAAAAACCACAACCTGGATTTGGAATCTCCATGCGAACGCCCATGATTTCGATACCCATACCAGTGACCTAGAAGATATATCGCGTAAGATTTTCAGCGCACACTTCGGTCACTTGGCTGTCATTTTTGTCTGGTTGAGCGGCATGTATTTTCATGGCGCTCGCTTCTCGAACTACGAAGCTTGGCTTGCTAACCCAACGGGCATTAAACCGAGTGCCCAGGTTGTGTGGCCGATCGTAGGTCAAGGAATTCTTAATGCTGATGTAGGTGGCGGCTTCCACGGAATTCAGATCACTTCGGGTCTGTTCTATATGTGGCGTGCCGCAGGCTTCACGAATACCTTCCAACTGTATTGCACGGCGATCGGTGGACTGGTAATGGCAGCTCTGATGCTGTTCGCCGGTTGGTTCCACTATCACAAGCGGGCTCCCAAATTGGAATGGTTCCAAAACGTGGAGTCGATGATGAACCACCACCTGGCTGGGTTGCTAGGCTGCGGTTCTCTGGGGTGGGCAGGTCACCAAATCCACGTATCGTTGCCGACAAACCAGCTACTTGATTCTGGTGTGGCTCCGGGAGATATTCCTTTGCCCCACGAGTTCATCTTGAACCGTGACTTGATCGCGCAGATTTATCCCAGTTTCAAACAAGGCTTAGTGCCTTTCTTTACCCTGAACTGGGGTCAGTATGCCGACTTCCTCACTTTCAAGGGCGGATTGAACCCAGTAACCGGTAGCTTGTGGTTGACAGATACAGCACACCACCACCTGGCAATCGCAGTACTGTTCATTATTGCCGGACACTTCTACCGGACGAACTGGGGTATCGGTCACAGCTTTAAGGAAGTTCTAGAAGCTCATAAAGGTCCCTTCACCGGCGAAGGCCACAAGGGAATGTATGAAGTATTCACAACTTCCTGGCACGCTCAGCTGTCTTGGAACCTCCAGTGGATGGGTTCTCTATCCATCATCGTGGCGCACCATATGTACGCCATGCCACCCTATCCTTACCAAGCGATAGACTACGCGACTCAGCTGTCCCTGTTCACACACCATATGTGGATTGGAGGCTTCCTAATCGTGGGAGCAGCAGCTCACGCAGCAATCTTCATGGTGCGGGACTACGATCCGGTAGTACACCAAAACAACTTGCTCGATCGCGTTCTCCGTCACCGCGACGCCATCATTTCTCACCTGAACTGGGTGTGTATGTTCTTGGGCTTCCACAGCTTCGGCTTGTACGTCCATAACGACACGATGCGTGCTTTCGGTCGCCCCCAAGATATGTTCTCGGATACGGCGATCCAGTTACAGCCCGTATTTGCTCAGTGGGTACAAAATATTCACACTTTGGCTCCGGGCGCTACAGCTCCCAATGCGCTTCAGCCTGTAAGCTATGCCTTTGGGGGCGGGATTGTGGCTGTAGGCGGTAAGGTGGCAATGATGCCGATCGCGCTGGGAACGGCGGACTTCTTAGTTCACCACATCCACGCTTTCACCATCCACGTTACCGTTCTGATCCTGCTCAAGGGCGTTCTGTTCGCCCGCAGCTCTCGTCTGATTCCAGACAAGGCTAATTTGGGTTTCCGCTTCCCTTGTGATGGCCCCGGTCGCGGCGGTACTTGCCAAGTATCCGGTTGGGATCACGTATTCTTGGGTCTGTTCTGGATGTACAACAGCATCTCGGTAGTACTTTTCCACTTCAGCTGGAAAATGCAATCCGATGTATGGGGTACTATTGACCCAGATGGCACCGTATCTCACATTGCAGGTGGTAACTTTGCCCAAAGTGCGCTGACGATCAACGGTTGGTTGCGCGATTTCTTGTGGGCTCAAGCTTCTCAGGTAATTCAGTCCTACGGCACGGCTCTGTCTGCCTACGGTCTGATCTTCTTGGGCGCTCACTTCGTCTGGGCATTCAGCTTGATGTTCTTGTTCAGCGGTCGCGGCTACTGGCAAGAGTTGATCGAATCGATTGTGTGGGCGCACAATAAGCTGAAAGTGGCTCCATCCATTCAGCCTCGCGCCCTGAGCATCGTTCAAGGTCGGGCTGTGGGGGTGGCTCACTACCTCCTGGGAGGAATCGCAACCACATGGGCGTTCTTCCTAGCTCGCACACTTTCACTGGGCTAGATAGTTCATGTTCGCGATTCATTGTTCCCAGTTCGTTGAAACGAACAAACAATAACGAACAAGGAGCAATGAATGGCGAACAATGAACAATAACTGAGGAAATGCGAGAAGGACTTAAAGATGGCGACTAAATTCCCAAAATTTAGCCAGGATCTCGCGCAAGACCCGACAACACGTCGGATTTGGTACGGGATAGCCACGGCCCACGACTTTGAAAGCCACGATGGCATGACAGAAGAGAATCTTTACCAAAAGATCTTCGCTTCCCACTTCGGCCACGTAGCAATCATCTTCCTGTGGACTTCCGGCAACCTGTTCCACGTAGCCTGGCAAGGTAACTTTGAACAGTGGATCAAAGACCCGCTAAATGTTCGTCCCATAGCACACGCGATCTGGGATCCGCAATTTGGCGCACCGGCAGTAGAAGCTTTCACCCAAGGTGGGGCTAACTATCCGGTAAACATTTCCTACTCCGGTGTGTATCAGTGGTGGTACACGATCGGTATGCGGACAAACAATGACCTGTATCAAGGCGCGTTGTTCCTCCTGCTCCTGGCAGCTGTGTTCTTGTTCGCAGGTTGGTTGCACTTACAACCCAAGTTCCGCCCCAGCCTCTCTTGGTTCAAGAGCGCTGAATCCCGTCTGAACCACCACCTGGCTGGTTTGTTCGGTGTTAGCTCGCTGGCTTGGACAGGCCACTTGGTTCACGTTGCAATCCCGGAAGCACGCGGACAGCACGTAGGTTGGGATAACTTCCTGACTACTCTGCCACACCCAGCAGGTCTGGCTCCGTTCTTTACAGGCAACTGGGGTGTATATGCCCAGAACCCAGACACCGCCGGACAGATCTTCGGGACTTCGGAAGGTTCGGGAACGGCAATTCTGACGTTCTTGGGTGGTTTCCATCCCCAAACTCAGTCCCTGTGGCTAACGGATATCGCCCATCACCACTTGGCGATCGCAGTCCTGTTCATCATCGCCGGTCATATGTACCGGACGAACTTCGGAATCGGTCACAGCATCAAGGAAATGATGAATGCCAAAGATTTCTTTGGCACGAAGGTTGAAGGACCGTTCAATATGCCTCACCAAGGCATTTATGACACCTACAACAACTCCTTGCACTTCCAGTTGGGTTGGCACTTAGCTTGCTTGGGTGTAATCACCTCCTTGGTGGCTCAGCATATGTACTCGATGCCTCCCTACGCTTTCTTGGCGCAGGACTTCACCACTCAGGCAGCGCTGTACACTCACCACCAATACATTGCTGGTTTCATCATGGTCGGTGCTTTCGCCCACGGAGCTATCTTCTTGGTGCGTGACTACGACCCCGAACAAAACAAAGGCAACGTACTCGATCGAGTCCTACAGCACAAAGAGGCAATCATCTCTCACCTCTCGTGGGTGTCTCTGTTCCTGGGTTTCCACACCTTGGGCTTGTACGTCCACAACGATGTGGTAGTAGCTTTCGGAACTCCTGAAAAGCAAATCCTGATCGAACCGGTGTTTGCACAGTTCGTTCAGTCGGCTAACGGGAAAGTGCTGTATGGCATGAATGTGCTGCTGTCCAATCCAGACAGTATTGCCAGCACCGCTTGGCCTAACCACGGCAACGTCTGGTTACCAGGTTGGTTGGATGCAATCAATGCAGGCACTAACTCTCTGTTTCTCACCATTGGCCCTGGCGATTTCTTGGTACACCATGCGATCGCTCTCGGTCTGCACACCACCACTCTGATCCTCGTTAAGGGTGCGTTGGATGCACGCGGTTCCAAGCTGATGCCCGACAAGAAAGACTTCGGCTATGCCTTCCCTTGCGATGGCCCCGGTCGTGGCGGCACTTGCGACATCTCTGCTTGGGATTCGTTCTACCTCTCTATGTTCTGGATGCTAAACACCATCGGTTGGGTAACCTTCTACTGGCACTGGAAGCATCTGGGTATTTGGCAAGGCAACGTGGCACAGTTTAATGAGTCCTCTACTTACCTCATGGGCTGGCTGCGGGATTACCTCTGGCTGAACTCGGCTCAGCTGATCAATGGCTACAACCCTTACGGCATGAATAACTTGTCGATCTGGGCTTGGATGTTCCTCTTCGGACACCTGGTTTGGGCTACCGGCTTCATGTTCTTGATTAGCTGGCGCGGTTACTGGCAAGAGTTGATCGAAACCCTCGTTTGGGCTCACGAACGCACTCCTCTAGCGAACTTGGTTCGTTGGAAAGACAAGCCAGTTGCGCTGTCGATCGTTCAAGCTCGTTTGGTTGGTTTAACCCACTTCGCTGTTGGTTATGTCCTTACCTACGCGGCATTCCTAATTGCCTCTACTGCTGGTAAGTTCGGTTGATGTCCTCAATTGAATAACCTCGTTGTTAGGTAATTAGAAAATCCCCTGCCTTCGGGCGGGGGATTTTTGTTGATATTGATAAAATTTGCTAATATATACTTAATAAGAAAAAAAATTTTGAAGAGGGCGATTGCCAGCATACTTAGCCGCTGGTATCGTCCTCTTTTTTGTTTTTTACTTGTCCCTAGCAAACTCAGGAGGTATGTCCCAATGGATTCGATGGACAACACCATAACTGTACACTTTGATTCCAAAATAATGAAACCAATGACCAAATCAAGTCCGGCTTGCAAAATTGCCCTTAACGCTTTAGCTCAGATCCACCCTAGACAACGCACACACATTTTAGATGGTGACTCAAGTGGGGGTGGTTATGGTGCAGGTAGAGGTATTTCTGGAAAGAGTGAATTTCCGAGCCGATGGGATGATCGGCAAACGTTGGACTATATCTGTGAAATAGTCAAAGATCCAAATTCGCAATGGACTCAACGTACTGGAAAACCGGGTGCAAAATATACAAAAAATGGTAAACCAGTTAGGTGGCAAGTTGAAGGTACTAGAGATAATGTTGATATTATGGTGATTGTAGAACCTGATGGACAAGGTATCGTTACAGCTTACCCAACTAACATACCTCCTAACCCCTAGTATTGATACCAATGCTTGACTATAAAATTATTGTAGATAAACTAAACGAAGCCCTTTTTTTTGTCAGTGAAGAACTGTCAGAAAATCAAATAAATTTTATACGTTCGGACATAAACGCAGGCGAGTGGAGGTTAGCATTCGAGACCCTTTGCGATATTCTTAGCGAGGAAAACTTACGAATGAATCCAAGGGTATATAAGCTCGTTCAAGAAATAGGATATGGGCTGAATATTGACTCTGAAACTTGGGAAAGTCTCAAAGTGCAAGTGGCCTGCTGATTTAACGATATTTTGTCTGTGAAGTTAGCTTCAGTAGCGATCTTTGTCGCTTAAAATTTGGCAAGTGCGAGCGCTTGCTTGTACAGACAGTTACACACCAGACCGATCGCACCAGCTAATCTCTATTAAAATCTTCTCAAATTTCTCCATTAAGTTGCATCAGATGTACCTTATCGGCTAGCTCTTGACGATGTTGCTCGTCTAATTCATCAATTGCTAGCATACCCATTAAAATAACTTCTTTGAGCGTCAATCTGGTCGATCGCGCTTTTTTCTGAACTATGTCTTTAATTACCGGACTCACACCGATCGCTGTACTAGCTCTAGGCACAAAAATAATTATTGACTACATCGCCTAAATCTTAGCATCTGTTGTTTAGTTTAAGTGACGTGCTTAAACAGGTATTGACACGCTTAAGCGAAAAATCTATACTGATGATAGATGGGAAGAGTAGGCGATCGCTTAATCGTCCAAAATTTCCACCAATTCCTCAATCATCACATCGAAAGTGCGTGCCAACTTGTATAGGGCAGCAAAATCAACCATTGCCATGCCAGGTGAACGGGCGTAGTTTCGGATCGTGCTGTAGCCTACGCCAGAGCGATCGGCCACTTCTTTGAGCGTCCAACCCTTCTCGTCAGCTAACTCTTTAACCCGCAACCTCACCAAACCCGCGCTCATATTGACAAATGACAAGATTTTGCTTTTAATATTTATATGTTTAAAAGCGATCGCTCCCCAGTATAACAAACTCCAGAGCGATCGCTGAAACTCCCCAAAGGAGTCAAGTCAAATACAAAAAACCCAGAGGAGTCAAATATTATGGTATCAATTCCAGAGCAAGAATTGGCAAGTACGATCGATTTGCCACGTTATCAAATCCGAGAATCAAAAATAGTTCATAAGTCGCCGATACTTCATCCATTAGCCAGATTTATCACAGAAGAAACCGCTGCGATGATGTTCGGTATTGATTTTGAGGATATTTATCGAATTACTTGCTTGCGGTATGTAGTTCACGTACACGGCAAAGGCGTAAGCCGATTTGTCAGCTATGCCGATTTTCCGCCAATTTCGGCAGTAAACCCACCCACAGTAACGGATTTTGTATTTTGGCACAAACGCTGGCGAAAGAAACCCGCAACAGAATTCTGGCAAAATTTTTATACTCACCAGTTTCAACAAGCTGTTTGGGAGAGCGAACTGTTGGAGTGGGGCAAAATAGTCAATTCAGTAAAATCGCTGCTGTCTGAAACAGGGTTGCAAAATCTGCGAGACATTTATATAGAAAAGAAAAGTTGGCTATAATTTTGAGCGATCGCCTCAAAATTATATTAAAACTTAATCAAAAAATCCCCTACCCGCAGGCAAGGGATTGTTGAGAATTTCAGCTTACTGAAATCGGCAATCTCATCAAACTGCTATTAAGCAGCATCGCTTTCAATGTAGATAAACAAAAGACCCATTACCACAGCAGGTAACAGCCAGGTAATTACGGGGATGAGAATCCAGGGCAAGTATGAAGCTGCGTATGAACCTGTCATGTCAAAATCTCCAAGAAGGGTAAACTATTGCGTTCAAAGTTATCGGGCTGCTATCGATCGGAGGTACTGCCTAAATTCAATTCAGACATCTAACCTTTGACTTAAAATTAGCTAAACCGACTTTCAAACACGAAAATCAGAAATTGCCCGACAACGAAGTTTTTAACGAACAAGTCGCCGATCGACTTTCAGTCAGTTATGACTCGACTGCACAAAGTACTAAATCGCGTGCCGGCTGTGTTGACCTTTGCGATCGCATTAGCAGCCGATCGTCTGTCCGGCAAACGCTCCGATCGCGCCTGCCAGTCTACCTAAAATAGGGTTTAGTGATGAACTATACCCCGGAAAATCGCATCTACGACATTGAAGTTTTCCAGCAGGAAGTAGGCAACGAAAGCGCCACCCATCGCACCCACAAAGAAACCGGTTGTAACTTGGCTCCAGCCTTCAGCAGTTTTCCATTGGTCGGGTGCTTGAGGATTGGAGTTGGGAATGTTCTTTTGATCTTGGAAAGAGGCGATGCCGTAAACGGACATACAGGCAGTGGCGATGAGAATCAAAGCTAGACCGCAAATCAATCCGCCCAGATTGGCAGCCTCTCCATAATCGCGTAATGCACCGAACTTAACCCAGGGGCCAATTATGAAATAGCCGTGAGCCAAGCCAATTTCCAGTCCCCGCTGGAGTGGAGATATACCTTTGCGGTAAGCAGGAAGATTACCGATGAAAGCTCTGGTAAAAGCGGAATCGCTAATAGGGGTGGAGAGATTTCCGACAAACGGGTCTCCGTTATAGGCTTTTACAACCTCTGCGTCTCTAGGATCGGCCATACTTATTATTCCTGTTTCTCTGAAAATCTACAGAAGAACTTAAGCTCATATTCTAAGCAACTAGGGGTTGCCAAATCGCAGAATGAGTGACGAGCTTTAGAAAAGTTCATGTTTCTGGCAAATGGGCAATCGGGAATGGGAATGAGATAAAATGTAAAGCATTTCCCATTTCCTGCCATTTTCATTAAAAGCGCTGACCGAAAGAGATTTCCAAACTGTTGTCGCCGCGATCGCTAATGCCGAAGTCAGCCCGAATTAGGCCAAAAGGCGATCGCACTCGCAATCCCAGTCCGTAGCCAAAACCGCTTCCAGGTTTGTCGCGGATCGGCCCGGGTTCCCCCAGCACCGTATCCCCAGAACCGAAATCCGACGCGAAATCGGCAAACACAACTCCTCCCACACGCCAAACGATCGGGAAACGATATTCAAAAGAAGCTAAACCATAACTGCGACCGCTGCCTACCCCACCCCCACCATAGCCGCGCACAGAATTTGTGCCGCCCAGATTAAACGCCTCAGCGGGTGGAAATTCCCCCAGTATAGTACCGGCCTGCAAATTAAAAGCCAGCATTTCTGTCAATTCCGGATATTGAGCCGGTCTACCCCTGCCCACCAAGCTGACCGGGACATACTGGATATAGTTAGCCCGCAATCGGTTGATTAAAACATCGCCAAGTCCGATCGGAATCGACTGTTCGGTGCTGAGAGAGAAAATCGAACCGGTACTCGGATATAAGCGCCGATCGCGTGTATCTCTAGTTACAGCAAAAGACACCGTTACCAAATCGTCAATACCCTGACCGCTAAGAGATAAAGGATTACCCAACTCATCGATGGGCGAAACTCGCCAGTTGTCATCGCGAATGCTGATGCGCGTGTAATTCAAACCCAGCGCCGCATCCCAATCATTGAAAGACCGCAAAACCGACACAGAACCGCCAAATCTTCCTTCCCTGGCATCATCGTCGTTAGGCAGATCGATTTCATCCCCGAAAGTACGAGAGAAAGTGCGACGACGAAAAGCTCTTACACTGTAACCCAAACGATTTGGTTCGCTGGCGCGATAAGGATCGGTAAACTGGACATCAAACTGGGCGTCTTTGGCGCTCACCTGTAGTCTACCGCGCAGTTGCTGGTTGAGACCTGCTATATTGGCATCCCGATAGCCAAACGTACCGTAAATTCCGATATCTTCGTTGTAGCCGCCACCGAAACTTAGAGAAGGGAAGTGACTTTCTTTGATGTCATAGATAATAATGACACCAGTACTATCTGAATTTACAGAAACATTCACTCGATCGATAAACTCAAATCGCCTCAGTCGCCGCAAATCCGACTCCAGCGCCTCTTGGCGGAACACCTGACCCGGTTTGAGTCGCAATTCCCCCAAAAGAAAATCTTTGCGCGTGCGACCTTCAACAGTTTCTCCTTTGTTATTGACAAAGCGGATTTGGATATCTGTGACAAGAGGAGATTGGGAATTGGGGATTGGGGAAGAATCATTTTTTTCAGCGATCGCCAATTGAGAATCCCCATTTGTGGTATATAGTAAATCCTTCGCATTTGTAGAGATAATGTCGGGAAATTCAACTGTATCCGCTAATGGTAGCTGTGCGATCGCAGTCGATCGAATACCTGCTTCCGCAGACATTGGAGCTACAATACGATCGGCCAAGTTCGGCACAGGTGATGGGTAACTGGCTTGAGCCTCCTGTCTTTCCCAAAAAACCAGAGCCGTCCAAGTCAAAATTGCAACAGTGCAAAAACGCATAATAGATGATTCGCAGTAAATGAAAAACAATAGACAAGATTGCCAAAGTCAATATACTTCATCTGATTCATCTGCGTTCATCCGCGTTCATCTGCTGTCATCTGCGGTAAAAATTTAACCCTCAATGACAACAAACAATTTGAGGATATGAATCTTACATTAACGATGCTACCGGAAATGAGATAGCACATTATAAAAAAACTAAAAATATATGGATTACCAAATCTTCCCTACATCTGTAGAGTCAATTCATGAATTGACTCTACACTAGAGAGAGTCACAGAAATAAATCCAAACAAGATTACAAATTGAGTTTCCCAATTGTTTCGCGCAGAACTTGACTGGAGTGTAACAGCTGCTGTTCCTCCTTCGTGGTTAGAGACATATTCAAAAGCCTAGTTACTCCCTGACGATTAACCACCGCAGGCAAACTCAAGCAGACATCTTCAATCCCGTGCAAACCATTAATCAAACTGCTGACAGTCAAAACCCGATTTTGATTGCGTAGGATAGCCTGTACAATCTGAGTTACACCAAGACCGATCGCATAGCTAGTCGCACCTTTGCGTTGGATAATCTCGTAAGCAGCATTTTTTACTTGTGCAAAAACTTCTTCCAGTTGTTGATTATCATCAGATGCGTTATCCAAATCACCATCAAACAGCGGCATTCCAGACACATTCACCTTACTCCATACAGGCACTTCGCTATCGCCGTGTTCCCCGATAATGTAGGCGTGCAGACTGCGGGGGTCAATTTGGAACTTTTCTGCCAAAAGATAGCGGAAACGAGCAGTATCTAACACTGTACCCGAACCGATGACACTAGAACTGGGCAAGCCAGACAGCCGCCAACTCACATAAGTCATGATATCGACTGGATTGGTGACGATCAGCAAAATAGCGTTGGCACAACACTTTACCACTTCTGAAATCAAGTTCTTGAATAGTTCCACATTGCGCTGCACCAAATCTAAACGAGTTTCCCCCGGTCTTTGCTTTGCGCCAGCAGTGATAATGACGATATCGGCATCGTGACCGTCTGCTAAAGTACCCGATCGCACTATACTAGGTTGCACAAACGGTAGACCGTGTACTAAGTCCATCACCTCCCCTTCCAGCTTTTCGCGATTGACATCGACGATGACCATTTCATCCAAGGTGTTTTGAATCAACATCGAGTAAGCGCAAGCCATACCAACTTGACCTGCGCCAATAATTACGCCTTTGCGAGGACGGCGAATGGTAGTTGAGTCTTGATTTACTTCAGGTGAGGGTGTAAAGAATTGTTCAAACATAATCTGTGTTGTGGTTTCACTTTAGTGTCTGCTTTCAAACAGGGTAGACGCTGCCTAGCTAAGTATCGAAATTGTTCAAACGCCGATGTTTCTAAAGAGAAGATTATACGTGCAGAGGGAGCGCACCCCGTCGGGTTCTCCAAGCTCTTCTAGAGATGGAAGAATACCCCGTGGGCTGGCTCCGTCCCCGCGAAGGCGGAACTTTATTTCTTCGCGGCGCTTCCAGTTTCCGCCTACATCTTTCCACCCTATAAGCTCTCCATACCGACTTATAGTTTTTTTATTATACTTGTTTAGCTTGTTTCCACTTTCTAAATAAATACGCTTTTGTACGCTAAAGCCAAAACGTCCATTTGAGTATTTTACCCAAAGTTGGTCAATTCGATTCATATCCGGACACGAAAAATTTTTAATTGACTCTTCTGTGATATTGCTGTTACCATCTCTCTTAGCTACGATATCCATTAATTTAGCCGTTTGAATGTCTGCTTCTTTCCAATTATTGGCTTCATCATATTTTTGTGCTGTTTCTAGTAAATGTTCTAAATAATCAAAGTTGAATTTCACAAAAGATTGCCTAACTTCTTGGACTTGATTTAGTTTAGTTTGAGTAAATACATCTATTATTTCTTGATAAATGGTGTTAAGACGTTTTGGTGATATAATTGCAATATTTTGAACAAAAAACTTATCCTTGCTATATAAGCTATCGAAGGTAATTAACCCCTTCTCGTAAACTTTTGATGCTTCTTCAAAGTTTTCTCCATCCAATTTAAGTAAATTGCCTTGGATGGAGTAGGAAAGGAAGCGAAGTTGCAATTCTAAAGTAGAAGCATTTTTATTAATATTGGGAGATAAAAGCTCTAGGCTTGTGCTAATATCCTTCTCTGCCTTGTTAAATTCTTCGAGTTCCTGATATGCTAGGGAACTAGATATTAATAAAAGAGCTTGTTTCAGACGAGTATCTTGAATTGTAAAAGACAAACTTGCGAATCTTCTGACCTCGTTGGCTGTATTAACGTAACCTCCATCTTCGAGGTCTACACTCAGTTTAGAAATCCGATCTAATATTTCAATTCTTTGTTGAGCTAGGTTTTCTCTTTGTAAAGCTAGGTTTTCTCTATTCTCGGCATTTTTGACTGCCTTTGATGTCATAAATACGGTTCCGCACGCTGCCAGCAAAGTCAATAATAATACTGCCGAACCTATGCGAATTCGCTGTTTAGCTTTTTGTAAAGCTTCAGTCACAATCTGTTTAGCTTGTTCGGCTGCTTCTTTAGCTTTCCGTTCCCGTTCCAGTTCAGCTTCTTTCTCTTTGGCGGCAAGTTCCTTTAACTTTTTCTGTGTTTGACTCTCTGTTAAAAACTGCTCATCTTGATAACTCAAGTTCCTGCCAGCTTTCCACGCCAAAGCATCTTGCAATGCCTTACCCCGTAGCAGTAGAGAATTATCTTGATAGCCAGAAGCTACCCAAGCTCTTAATGCCTGGGAATAAGGACGCAGATTTTTTAAAGCGCGGTCAATCCAGTGGGGATCGAAAATACTCTTATAGATACGATTATAAACCCTTAATTTATTCTGTTCCTTGACAACAATGCCAGCTAGCTGTAACTTCGCTTCTTCATGATAGTTAGTCACAACTATCTCTCCTTGCTGCCAAATTTGTTGGTATAGTTCCAGTAAATACGCCGCTCTTTGTTCGTCTGTCAGCAAGCGAGCGCGTATTGTCCTCAAGTGTTCTGGTTCATCCTGAGATTCCCAATTTTCGATAATATATTGTTGGACTAAATGCTCGATATTAGGCTGTTTGCCATCTGCATTTTCTACTACAAAACGGCACAGCTTTTGGGTAAGAAAAGGCTGTCCTCCTGTCCAACCTAAAATTTCCTCAATTGCTGCCTGTGCATCGGTAATTTTCCCTTGCAACCCCTCAACCAAAGGTTGTACTTCGTGCGTTTGAAATCCATTCAGAGAAATTGCCTGACCGATATTAAAAGGAGTGCGGGTTTTATCTTGAATTAAATCGGAAGGAGTCGCGACACCAAACAAGGCAAAGGAGATGCGATCGTACTTCGGATTATCCGCTCTTTGGTTATAGGAAAAGCGAATCAAAGCAAAAAAATCATCGCTGGAAAAATCTAAGCTGATAACGCTATCAATTTCATCCACAAAAATGACAATTTTGTCGCCCAGAACCTCAACTAACACCACATCCTGGATAAACTGACTGAGTTGCTGAACGCCAGAAAGCATTTCGCGATCCTTTAACCAGGTTTTCAGGTTTACTTTTCCAGCAAGATTAAACCCCCGCCACAATTCCTGAATAATGCCGTTATACCATTGTTGGAGCGTCACTTTGCTCCCCAACCCCGTCAAATCGATGGAAGTACAAGCAATTCCCTCTCGTTGCAAGCGCTGCATAGTACGAACGCGCAAACTGGACTTACCCATCTGCCGACAGTTGAGAACGTAGCAAAATTTTCCCGCTTTTAAGGCGTTGTAGAGTTCGTCGTCTGCTTGGCGGGTGACGTAGCTGGGTGCGTCAACTTTCAGACTGCCGCCTACTTGATATTCGTAGTTAAAAAGTGTACTCATATCGGCAATTAAAATCTATTGTAAAAGTGAGCTTGGGACTTTTTTAAGCACAGATGAACATAGATGTAGATGCAGGTTTTCGCTGGAGATTATAAGTTGACTCGATCGAGCCTGAAACTCAACAAAACCAATATCGACGTTGGGTTTCGTTACCTCAAAGCAATTTAAAAAGTTACTTAAACTTGAAAATACTCCCGAAAATACAATTGATACAACTGGCAGAGGAGTTTGGCCTTATTACCTTCTATTTGGATCAGTCCCAGACTTTCTAACTGGTATGATAGTTGCGGTTCTAACGACACGCTACCATCATTTTTCATTAGCTTTACGAATGCATCGGCGAGTTTGGGCTTTTCTTGCAGTAACGCCAACATTCCTCGCAAGTGGTCGTTGTAAATTCCCGCTTGGGTAGGCGCTTCTTCTAACAATTTATCCAGCTTTAGTTCTCCTCGCCGCAACGAGTAGATGGCTAATTGCACCAGATAAGGATGACCCCCAACCATTGCCCGGAGCCGTTCCGCTGAGCTATTATCTAACCAGTTAAGTTCGTGATGCCTTGCCAATATTTGCATTTGCTCTAAGCTTAATTCTAGCAATTTCACGGGTAACCCGACATTAAAAGGAGATTGGTTGTTGTTCAGCTTGACGTAAGGTTCTGTGGAATGAACTACCACCAGCCGCAGTTTTTGCCAGATGGATAAATTATTCGCTTCTTCATGCCAACGGCGCAACAGCGCAAAAAAGTCGATCGCTATTTCGGGATATTCAAATAGTCGCTCTACTTCATCCAAACCTAAAACCAACGGACTGTCTATGTTTGCCAGCAAATAGCCTTGAATGTAGTTGGTGCAGCTTGTCATGCTACCAAATAGCGCTTCATCCCAATATTCGTCTAGTTCTGGCTGAAGTTGCAGATTAACAGCGATATTAGCGCAGAACTGTCGCAGAAATTTATCCAAGTCGGTAAAAACTGCGGTTTCGAGTTGGCGCAAGCTGAAATTAACTGTTTTATAGCTTTGCTGCTCCGCATTAGCCAATATCCGTTTCAAAAGCGAGGTTTTGCCCATTTTCCAAGGCGCTTTAATGCGGACTAGAGAGCCTGGTTTCAACACTTCGCGATCGCAACTTTCTTCCACTGGCGGACGCGGAATATAAAGCTTAGACCCTAATGGCAGAGGACGATAGGGCAATTCCTGCTCTATCCCCGATGGCTGTTGGTAGTTGCCAGAAGGAAGGGACGAGTGCGATCGCCGCTCCAATGCCATGCGAAAATTCTTCTTACCGACCTCTTCCCCCAAAGCGTCGGAAAGCTTCTTCCACAGCTTATTCCCCACATCGCCTCGGATGTAATTGAGCGAGTAGTTTTTTGTTTGAGCGATGTCTTCGTAGCTCAAACCCTGCCAAGCGCCTTCGAGTATAGCGAATTCCACATCTGTTAAGTGTTTTTCAGTTTTGGCAACAACTGCTGCATCTGCCACCCTGAATGCCTCCTGAAACTCCATAGATATTTGATTCCTCAAAACCTACTTTACAGACTACTCCATAACGATTATTCTGCACAGATGCGACCAATTAATCCTGATTTTTCCATACTTTTCCACATTTCTGACTTAACCTGATTTTGTCGCTGTTAAGAATCTAGTGACTCCTTACTTTATCGAATTGTTTTGCTGGAAATTATTGGTTTAGATAGTAATAGAGCAAATAAACAAACCAATAATTTGGGGTACAATATGCGAGTCGAAACCAATTTTGATTTATATATTCTTCAAGAACGCTTGCGGCAGGCGCGGCTCAGCTTCAATTTAGCGTTGGGATTAATTGCCATTAGCACAACTATTAGTATTTTTGGGATTGGCCTTTTACTAAAGGGACAAATTTCCCAAGTAACAGCAACAACTGCTGGCGGACTTGCCGCTAATGTGGTTAGCGTGTGCGTCTTAAAACTTACCCGCGACGCAAATGATCGACTCGATAAAATGGCAAAAGAATTGATGGATAAAGAATAACCATTAAAGCCTTGTAATCTTCGAGCGTTGGCTACGAAGCAACCGGGGAAACACTTTTAGAGCAAACCCTATGTCATGGTAACTGCCCTTTGGCAGCTGCTAATTGAATTTCTAACATTTCAATGCGCTCCCTTAATCGCCCTGGCGAATCGGTACGGCAATCTGCAAACGTCGTGCTGTCTACATCAAGAAAAGATGCGATCGCCATTTCAATTATGAATTCTACAGGCATTCCCGTATCCGCAGCGTAAGCCTCCAAAGCTTCTCTAATATTTGTTGGTAGGTGGTTGACAATGCTTCGTAGGGCGGTTATATCTCTGCTCATTGAAATTATCCATAAAAGAGGGTGAGCAATGCTCACCCTACTGTATTATTACATTCCCTCGACTTCAGCTACCATTAGGAGTGTTTTGAGAACTGAATCGGGATTCAGACTCATCGAGTCGATTCCTAACTCGACTAGGAAGCGGGCAAATTCCGGATAATCGCTAGGCCCTTGACCGCAGATACCGATTTTGCGATCGTTCCTTTTAGCAGATTCGATCGCCATCTTCACCATCCGCTTCACCGCTTCGTTGCGCTCATCGAAAATGTGGGCAACTAAACCAGAATCTCGGTCTAATCCTAGTGTAAGTTGAGTAAGATCGTTAGATCCGATCGAAAAACCATCAAACACTTCGCTAAATTCATCCGCCATAATTACGTTACTGGGTAACTCGCACATCACGTAAACTTGCAACCCATTAACGCCGCGTTCCAAACCGTGTTTCGCCATTTCAGCTAACACCTTGCGACCTTCTTCTGGCGTGCGACAAAAAGGAATCATGGGGATAACATTAGTCAAACCCATTTCATCCCGCACTCGCTTCAAAGCCTGACATTCCAAAGCATAAGCATCGCGATATTTGGGATCGTAATAACGAGAAGCACCGCGCCAACTTAGCATTGGGTTTTCTTCTTTCGGTTCAAATTGCTGACCGCCCAAAAGATTGGCGTATTCGTTACTCTTAAAATCGCTCATCCGCACTACTACAGGTTTGGGATAAAATGCCGCAGCAATTCGGGCGACACCTTGGGCTAACTTATCGACAAAGTATTGAGGTTTATCTTCGTAACTTGCGGTTAGTTTTGCCAATGGCACTTTAATTTCGTCATTTTCCAATTCGTCGAAATGAATCAAAGCCAAAGGATGCGCTTTAATATGATTGGCAATGATAAATTCCAACCGCGCTAATCCGACACCATCGTTGGGAAGGGCGGACAAACGAAATGCTTCTTCCGGATTGCCCACATTCATCATTATTTTAGTTTGAGTGCGAGGTAAGTTTTCCAGCGCTACTTCTTTGACTTCAAAAGGTAGCAATCCTTGATAAACTTTTCCTTCTTCACCTTCCGCACAAGAAACGGTTACTTCTTGACCAGTTCTCAGGAGATCTGTAGCATCGCCGCAACCGACAATTGCGGGAATACCCATTTCGCGAGCGATAATTGCGGCATGGCAGGTTCGGCCCCCTTTGTTAGTAATAATGGCGCTGGCTTTTTTCATGATCGGTTCCCAGTCGGGGTCGGTTTTATCTGTTACTAAAACTTCTCCCTGTTGGAACAAATCGATTTTGCGAACATCCAGCATGACGCGAACTTTTCCCTGACCGATCGCTTCCCCAACGCTGCGACCAGTTACCAGTATTTTACTGCTTTGTTGCAACTCATAGCTGCGAATAATATTTTGCGATTTCTGGGATTGTACCGTTTCCGGACGCGCTTGTACGATAAACAGTTCGTTACTCAAACCATCTTTCGCCCACTCGATATCCATCGGGGTGTAAATGCCGCGTACATCGCTGTAGTGGTCTTCAATTATGCAAGCCCAACGCGCTAGTTGTAATATTTCATCATCTTCAAGCGCAAATTGGTTTTGTAATGTTGATGGAACGCGCTCGTTTTTCATCTGCTTGCAGCCACCGACATCGCAAACGAGTCTGTATTCTTTGCTGCCTAATCTTTTGTCGATAATCGGGCGGTAGCCATCTTTTAAAGTAGGTTTGAAAACTAAGTATTCGTCTGGGTTGACTGCGCCTTGAACGACGTTTTCTCCCAATCCGAAGGCGGCTGTAATTAATGCGCTATTTTTAAATCCGGTTTCGGTGTCGATCGAAAACATGACACCAGAGGATGCTAAGTCGGAACGTACCATTTTTTGAATGCCGACGGAAAGGGCGACGCTGAAGTGATCGAATCCCCTTGCATGGCGATAGGAAATAGCGCGATCGGTAAATAATGATGCAAAGCACTTGTGACAAGCACCGATGACGCTTTCGACGCTTTGGATGTTGAGATAAGTTTCCTGCTGTCCCGCGAAACTGGCGTCGGGTAGGTCTTCTGCGGTGGCGGAGGAACGGACTGCTACTTCTGTGTCTGCACCGTAGCGATCGCACATCTTCTGGTAAGCTAGTGCGATCGCACCCCGCAATTCTTTGGGAAAAGGTGTGTGCAACAGCAACGACCTCGCCTTCTTTCCCCGTTCCTGCAAATTGTTAACATCTTCCACATCCAAGTCCGCAAATAATTCGCGCAGCTTTTCTTCTAAACCTGCTGCTTGGATGAAATAACGATAGGCATAAGCTGTGGTTGCAAATCCGTTGGGAACGTTAACTCCCTTATGAGTTAATTGCCGGATCATCTCTCCCAAGGAAGCATTTTTGCCTCCAACTAAGGGTACATCGACAATCCCAACTTCATCGAACCAGAGAATAAGAGATTGTTCTTTGGAGAACCTGGGCGATTTTTCTTCTGTTGCTATAACCATAAGTATTTCCTGCTATCTAGCCTCAGTCTAGCGATCGACAGCAGAGGAATGGGTAAATTAGATCACTTTGTAATTTAATTTACAATTTCTTTGGGATCGGCTTGACGATCGCATTTTTTGGTATAATGCTATACAAAATGTCCATTTTCGGGTTGGGGAAAGGGAGAAGTAGCGATCGCCTACAGCATGGTAGGCTCATGGAAGCAGATAAAAGCATTGATATGGTAAATGAAGGAACGCCTACCTTTTATAGAGGGGGTAGTAATTTTGAGGCTAAACCCAACGAAGTTAGAATAGACCCGGAAACGAATTATGTTAAGCCAACACATGGAATATCGATCCATCAAGATGCCGATCGTGTTAGGAGTTTTGGAGGAGCCTATAAAATCGTGTTCTTACCCGATACCTTAAAATGCGTGCAAAGAGGACGCGATCGCGGTCATTACGAGATTGTGCCTAGAGAGGCTAATTTACTCACCTACAAACAATACCTTGATGAGTTAAGAAAAATCCAAGCCGTTCTGGAGGAACAGTGATATGGAAACCGCCCCTAAACTAACATTTAAATATGGTTGGGACGAAAGAGATGAAGTAGAAACGCTGATGAAAGGATGTAGAAGCGATGGGATTGTCCAATTTGAAGATGGCAAAACCTATTCAGTCTATTTCATCGATCCGATCCGTTTGCAGCAAGATTTAGAGGAAGAAGAGGAGTTGGGTTCTCCTTTTTTGGCTCCACCAGGGTTGATTGTAATACCTGAGTTAACGCGAAGTGCGATGGAAAATGCGATCGCGCAATTGTGGAAGCAGGGATATTTTGATGCACTGAAGCCCCTTTGTGAAGTGAAAGAATCACATCAGGATACAGAGTGGATTTATAACCACAAATTAGGGTAGCGAGGATTATCCCTGCACGCTATTCAAAACGAACGCTGACACTGCGAAAACCGCGCCCCAAATAATCTTCGCTAGCTTGAATGATGATTCGTTTGCCATTTGGGGAACCAAAAAAGACTAGCTGAGCGCTATCTTTGGTTAGTCTGGTATTGCCAGTATTTTCAGTTAAACCTCTTTGGCGGTAAGCTTGGCGATAAAAATCGATTAGTTGTTCAAAGCTGAGAGTGCTATGGAAAAATATATCGACTTCTCCCGGTACTCGCAATGAAGGCGACTCGCGGTAGTCGGTAACGTTATCTGGAACTGGGAAAACTGTGTAGTAGCGGACTGCTGCTTGAGTGCTGTTGGTATTGCTGTTATTAGCAACAGAAACTCCACCCGTTACTGCTTGCAGAGTTCCAGAAGAATTAGCTGCACCGATGAGGGTAAATGCTGCCCAATTAATCGGATTTGGGTAATCTTTCATTGTTTTCAGCATTGCCGATCGCAGTGCTTGCGCTTTATCAGAACCGGATTTAAGATTCTGATAGAATGCTGTCATCAAACTAGCGGTAGGAGCATCGGGAACAGACCACAAAGAAACTATGACGCTGGGTACGCCTGCACCAATTAAAGAACGAGAAAGTCCGACAACTCCATCGCCGGAAATTTGTCCTCTCCCAGTGTCGCAAGCACTCAAAACTACGAGTTCGGCACTTAATTTCAAACTGATAATTTCTCGCGCTGTCAGAAAGCCGTTATCTCGATCTGTCGGTGCTAAGGCGAGGGAACTGAAAAAGCCGCCAATGTCATCTAATAATCCGTGGGTTGCTAGGTGAACAATTCGCGCTTTTGACAGGGATTCCAACACGGTAGCTTTGGTAGCGTTTGCGCCTAATAAAGGTTGGGTAGCGAACATTTTGGCGATCGCGATCGCTTCTTTTTCCGCTCCCGGTAAGCTGGGTAACTGCTGGGGCGGTTGGTTGGGACTAACCCTAATACTCGGCATTGTAGGATTGCCAACAATCAATATTCCTTTGGCTTCTTGCTGAATGCGTTGTTGTTGCGATCGCGTCAGTTGTAATACTTGAATTGATGGCGATGTAAGGATAGTATGTTTCTCGATTAAGTATTTACCCGCGCTGTCTTGCAGTGCTGGAAAAGGAACTAAAAACAGAAAGTCTTGCGGGATAAAAATTATGCGATTGCTTGGATTAGTTGGCAGCAAATTGGCGATCGGTTGGATGAGGAGTTGATGAAGTTGCTTCAGTTCGGCTGTTTGTGCGTTATTTGGTCTGTTATTATTAACAACTCTTGCCGCTGTGACTGAAATTCCGATTCCCCTGGCACCGATCGATGCTCGCGCTTGACGGACAATTTCCTGCAAAGAAGCATTGCCGCTGACTATATTGCTGCGTCGAAATGCCACTTCACCTGTAGGTTTAATAACCCAAATTAGCAGTTTTGTCGCCCGAAATTTTTGATAATTTTCTGCCCAAAAAGCTCCCTGCGGATTGAAATCGTAAATCACACTATAAGTGACTAAAGTCGCATTTTCTGCTTTGGCGATTTGCTTGATTTGCTCAATGTTAGGTGCATCATCTGTTGCGGGAAATTCAGAGGTAGAATTTAGGCGAGACGCTAAAAGCCCCACAAAAGCGCGGGCGCGATTTTGTTCTGCTAATTCCAATGCTTCGTTAAATCGGTTTTGGGCTACTAAAACTTGCTGCCGCCAGCGATTTACTTCGATTTCGTAAGAGTAATCAACTTGCTGAGCCAACTGTTCGCCTACTCTCTGCTTGCGTATATTTTGGTAAGCTGCTAGCGATGCTGCTAAATTGGTGTCGGCGGCGGGCATATTGCCAGCGAGGAAATAATTCATTCCCAATTGTTGTAAAACTCTGGCTTTGCTATCGGAATAAGGAGATAGATTTACCTTTTCTATAAAGGCGATAGCTTGATTGAGAGATTCTATTGCTTTTGCATAGTTTTTCTGGGCGGTGTAGATATCGCTTATATAAATTAAGGTGTAAGGAGCTTTAGTTTTATCGTCGAAATCTTCTTGCCGTTGCAGGAAAAACGCTAAATTTTGTTGGTGAAGTTCGAGTGCTTTCGGAAAATTATCTGATTCTAGATAGGTCTGTGCCATGTTATATCTAGCCAACCATTGACCATCGGCGTAATTAAGCCGTTGTGCTAGTTGCAAAGCAGCTTGAAATGTTTGTATTGCTTGGTTATAATTTTTGGCTTCTCGATCGTCTGTTCCCGATTGAATTAGTCGCAGAAAGGGGTTCAACTGCTCGCTACTTAACCTGGATATAAGCGTGTTTCGACAGGCTAAGGAATAGCTATTGCATTTATTTATGGGCTCTGGGTTGAGTGCGATCGCAGCATTGGCGGACAAAATAGCACTCACAAGTAGAGTAGTGCGAATAATGCTTAATTTCATAATTTTTTGCTTGTCAATGGGATTAAAATCCAATATAGCAGCAAATATCCATAAACCCGGTTTCTTGGAGAAACCGGGTTTATAAGTAATTTCGTAGGTTGGGTTGAAACATGAAACCCAAGCTAGAAAGAAATGGCTAAATGTACAAAGTTAAATCCACCAGTCGGTTGGAATAGCCCCACTCGTTATCGTAATAAGCGAGAACTTTGACAAAGTTGCCATCAAGTACACTTGTAGATTTGAGATTCACAATTGCCGAGTGAGGATCGCCCACACAGTCGCTAGAAACCAAAGGCAAATCGCTCACTTTGAGAATTGGTTTCATCGAACCAGAAGCATACTTGCGGAAGGCGTCGTTAATTTCCTCTTTCGTTACCGATTTTTGCAATATCGCATTTAAGTCGGTGACAGAACCTGTGGGGGTGGGTACGCGCAAGGCGATCCCATCAAAACGTCCTTTCAGTTCGGGTAAAACTAAGCCAACAGCTACAGCAGCACCCGTAGTTGTCGGGACAATATTTTGAGCTGCACCGCGTCCGCGTGCCCATTCTTCTGGGTGTCCCATATCAACTAAACGCTGATCGGCGGTGTAGGCGTGTACGGTAGTCATCCAACCTTTTTCGATGCCGAATTCATCGTTGAGAATTTTGGCAATTGGCGATAAGCAGTTGGTGGTACAGGAAGCGGCTGAGATGACGTTATCTCTTTCTTTGTCGTATTTTTCGTGATTGACGCCATAAACAAAGGTAGGAACTGATGAACCTTTAGCGGGCGCACTGATAATCACTTTTTTGGCACCAGCTTGCAAATGCAAACCAGCTTTTTCGGCGCTGCGAAAAACGCCGGTAGATTCAATTACCACATCAATTCCCATATCTTTCCAGGGAAGGGCGGCGGGGTCTTTTTCTGCCAAAAGGGGGATTTCGCGATCGGCAACTTTAAGACCTTTTTCTGTGGGAGTTACTTCCTCACCGGGGAAACGACCGTATATGGAGTCATATAGCAACAAATATGCTGCTAAATCGGTTTTTAATGCCACGTCGTTGACGGCGACGACTTCAATATCTGGGTTTTCATGCGCTATCCGCATAAAAGCCCGTCCGATCCGTCCAAATCCATTAATTGCTACTCGTTTCATGTTAGTTACTGTTGTGCTATCTAAACTTCGTAGGCCAGAAATTTCCAAAAGCTGTTACGCACGATACGGTTTATTTGCGGAATAAGTACAGATTCAGGAAATAGGCACTTTTGTGGGATTAAGTAGCTCTGCTGTGGCTGAGGTCAAATAGAACTAAAGCTTGCTCTACCCTTAAATATATTAAGGCGACGCTCCCATTAACTTTAGGGGCTAAAAAAGGACGCGCTTCTGAATATACAAGGCAATTTGAAACGATTTGGGTGAGAAAATATTTTTAGGAAATTTTTAGAAGTTTAAAAACATTCGCCGATCCCAGTGAGTGCTGGTTAAATTTGTGTTGGGTAATTGCCAGCGATTGGCGTTGTGAGCTATTACGCGCCCGACAAAGTTTGTCAACGAATTGTAACATTTTATATCCAGCTTTCATCTAGGGATGAGCCATGCTTAGCTTTGGCATTAAAAAATCCGAGAATGAAATTGATGTCGCTGTTTTTGCTAAAATTATGAAAGAGATGGGAAAGTTTAACGATCGCAATCATAAATATCCTTGAGTTAATCGTGATTCGAGCCATAGGTTTGGCTGCGGTATCAATATAATATGCTCTTATGTTTAAAACGTTTGAATGTTGGGATTGTGCTGGATGGAGAGGTAAAAAGTTGGCGATCGCTTATAGCTTTGCGTAGTATGTATCGGATTCCGGTAATCCGCACCCCCACAAGTATGGTGCGACACTTACAATCTAACTGTGGGTTGGATTAGCGAAGGGATACACCTTTGCTTCGATCCGCTAAAATCCCATACAAACATATCAAAAATGAGTCTCGGAGCATGATTAACAAGGTACAAAAGTCTGAGTCAGAATGGAAACAGCAGCTAACGCCCGAACAGTTCAAAGTCACCAGAAAGAAGGGAACGGAAAGAGCATTTACGGGCGAATATTACAACAACAAAGAAAAAGGAATTTACAAATGTGTTTGTTGCGGTAATGACTTGTTTAACTCAGAAACCAAATACGATTCTGGAACGGGTTGGCCTAGTTTTTGGGCTCCGATCGCACAAGATAACATAGCTGTTGAAGAAGATAACAGCTTGTTCATGCGTCGCACAGAAGTGCTTTGCGCTGCCTGTGACGCTCACCTGGGCCACGTATTTAACGATGGCCCCCGTCCGACAGGTCTGCGCTACTGCATGAATTCTGCCGCTCTTAAGTTCGAGAAAAAGGCTGAATAATAGCTTTCTTTCTGCTTTGGGACGATGAAATGCAGTCGTCCCTCTTCTGTTGGCAGAATGATAATATCGCGAAACTGAAAAATAAGGATTTATGGAAGAATTAATCGCACTCAAAGAATTGCTCCATCAAGGCAAAGTTGCTGAAGCACTAATACTGGTAGAAGAATTAGAGGAAATGAGTAAATCCGATAAACTCAACAAAATCTTTAGCTATGGCATTATTCTACTGCTGCATTTAATTAAACAAGTCGCAGAAAAACGTACTACTAAATCATGGAATCTTTCTATACGCAATTCGGTCAAGCAAATTCAACGCACCAATCAGAGGGAAAAAGCGAAAGGAACCTATATGAATCAAGAGGAACTATTAGAAACCTTACGCGATGCCTATGATTTAGCATTGGAACGAGCCGCTTTGGAAGCATTTGAAGGTAGCTATGAAGCTGAAGAATTAGCAGAATTAGTAGAGCGGGAAGCTATTATCGCCAGGGCAATGGATTTGATTTTAGAGCGACAAACTAATGAAGGTTCAAACGAGTAAATAGCGGAAATTACCTCTTGCGGTGTTAGTGGGAGAGCTTCTGGTTGGGAAAAAATAGCATTAAGGTTGGTGAAGTGCGATCGCAGGAGCCTGTTTGGCAGGTGGAAGCGAAATCGGCAAACGGCATCAAGCACTTTCTTCGCAAGCGCTTTTTATCTTTTTCGATGGTATTGGTAATTGCGTTTTTACTACTGGTGTCGCTGGTTATCAGTACGTCGCTGGTAATTCTAGACAATTACTTGTGAGGTTTATTACCAGGTTTTACCTACTTATGGCAAATTCTTAATTTTCTCTTTTCATTTGGCATAATTATATCAGCCGATCGCACCTTAGCTGTCCCTAAAACCTGCCTCCGGGAACTTTAACGCGATCGCTAACGTCAAACCTCCACAAAATATAATTGCAGATTTAATATAAATCTCTAAGCGAGCGCATCTGCTTTTGCTGTGTCACAGATCACAAAATACAGGTTATTTCAGTTAATGTTGTGCTTGTTTAACATAAGTAAAGTTGACACTAACGCTTGTGTAAATTGTCTTTATGACGTTTTGTAATGATTTGCAATGTTTTGATTGCAAATACTAAAATTTACGCAGAGTTGTAAAATTTTGCCGCATACTTAATTAAAGGAAGACCGATTTCGCCGTGGAAATGGTTTGAAAGGGAAACGATCTTATGAAAACCTTAACTACTCCAGTTTCAGTATGTAAATATTGTCAATATTACAAACCGCTGGGAAGGCGGGGTGGTTCTTGCGAAATGCTGGGCGTATCGGTGCAAGGTGGGTGGAAAGGTTGCCATTTAGGCATACCCCAATTTATGAAAAAATGCGATATCTACCAAAATGCAGTAGAAAACAGTAATCTAATACACAAAAATTCCCAAGCACAAGTAGAGGAATTATCAGAATTACAAATAAAAAGTTACGATACAGCCGATCTAGTAGTTAGCTGAATTAAAATTGCGATCGCACTCAACCGCGAGAAGCCAGGTTTTTCTAAAAAACCTTCGAGAAACCCGGTTTTTTAGAAAAACCGGGTTTCTTGCTGAGAAAAACTCCGAATAGCATCAATTTGCTGCACTACAAGCGGTTGAGTGTTTATTTAGCTGCACAAACAAATTGAGCTAATTTCTGGGACAACAGGTATCGTAGTCAACGGACAGCGATCGAGCAATTTCGCTAACCTGTAACTGAAATAGCCATTAATTAAATAGATAGATTGACAGGAGCGAGCGATGCAAACGCCAACGCCAATTAAACAAACCACCGATCCCGCCCATGACGTACTGCGTTACGAATATCAACCCCTTGATGCCATCTTTGCACCAAAAAACGTTGCTGTCATTGGCGCAACCGAAAAAGCAGGCAGCGTCGGACGCACCATCCTGTGGAACTTAATTAGCAATCCCTTCGGCGGTACAGTTTTTCCAGTTAACCCCAAACGCCCCAGCGTATTGGGAATTAAAGCTTACGCCAACATCGCCGCCGTACCCGAACAAGTAGACCTCGCCGTTGTGGTCACACCCGCCTCAACAGTGCCGGGAGTAATTAGCGAATGCGTCGATGCCGGTGTGAAAGGAGCAATTATTATCTCCGCCGGTTTCAAAGAAGCAGGCCCATCGGGAATCGAATTAGAGCGACAAGTGCTAGAACAAGCGCGTCGCGGCAGAATGAGACTAATTGGCCCGAACTGCCTGGGCGTCATGAGTCCGATATCGGGACTGAACGCCACATTTGCTAGCGCAATGGCGCGTCCCGGCAATGTCGGCTTCATCAGTCAAAGCGGCGCACTCTGCACAGCAATTTTAGATTGGAGTTTCCGCGAAAATGTCGGTTTCAGCGCCTTTGTTTCCATTGGTTCTATGCTGGATGTGGGTTGGGGCGACTTGATTTACTATTTGGGAGACGACCCCCGCACGGAAAGTATCGTTATATATATGGAGTCGATCGGGGATGCGCGATCGTTCCTTTCTGCTGCACGAGAAGTTGCCCTCACCAAACCGATTATTGTCATTAAAGTCGGACAAACGGAGGCAGCAGCAAAAGCAGCAGCTTCTCACACCGGTTCGCTGACCGGTAGCGATGAAGTACTCAATGCCGCATTCCGACGCACAGGCGTGTTGCGAGTAAACAGTATCGATGACTTGTTCAATATGGCAGAGGTGCTGGCAAAGCAACCCCGTCCCAAAGGAAAACGCCTCACCATTGTCACCAACGCGGGTGGCCCAGGCGTACTGGCGACCGACGCCTTAATTACCGAAGGCGGAGAATTGGCAGAATTATCGCCAGATACAGTCGAAAAGCTGAAAGCAATTCTGCCACCGGCGGCGAGTACGCACAACCCGATCGACATTCTAGGAGATGCGGAACCAGAGCGATACGCCAAAACGCTGGAAATTGTGGCTAAAGATCCCAACAGCGATGGTTTGCTCGCAATCCTGACTCCACAAGCGATGAGCGATCCTACCCAGACTGCGGAACAACTTGTCAAGACTTTGGAAGCAGAAAAGTTAAAGTCCAAGTCTGTACAAAGCAAACCTGTGCTGGCTAGCTGGATGGGAGGTGCAGAAGTTGCGCCTGGGGAGGAAATTCTCAACCGCGCTAGTATCTTTACTTTTCCCTATCCGGATACAGCAGCTCATGTATTTAATTTGATGTGGCGCTACAGTTATAACTTGCGCGGTATTTACGAAACTCCACTGCTGCCGGACAATTGTGGAGACGAGGCGTGCGATCGCGTTTTGGCAGAAACAATTATTAGAATGGCACGCTCTGCCGGTCGCACAATTCTAACTGAGTACGAATCGAAACAACTTTTGAGCGCCTACGGTATCCCCACCGTAGAAACCAAAATAGCCAAGACTCCAGAAGAAGCTGTCGAGTTAGCAGAAAAAATTGGCTATCCGGTTGTTCTCAAACTTTATTCCGAAACCATCACCCATAAAACAGATGTCGGCGGTGTGCGCTTGTTGTTACAAGATGCGATCGCAGTCACAGGTGCCTATAACGGTATCAAACATTCTGTCGCGGAAAAGGTTGGTGAAGAACATTTCTTAGGCGTCACAGTTCAGCCAATGCTGAAACTGGAAGGCTACGAAATTATCCTGGGTAGCAGTGTCGATCCCCAATTTGGCCCAGTGCTGTTATTCGGTACTGGCGGACAACTGGTAGAAGTATTTAAAGACCGAGCGCTCGCACTACCGCCGCTTAACAGTACTCTAGCGCGGCGAATGATGGAACAAACCAAAATTTACACCGCTCTTAAAGGTGTGCGCGGACGCGACCCTGTGAATATTGCCGCACTCGAACAGCTGTTAGTGCAATTCAGCCAGCTAGTTGTCGAACAGCCTTGGATCAAGGAAATTGATATCAATCCGTTACTCGCTTCCCCGCAAAGATTAATTGCGCTAGATGCGCGTGTGGTATTGCACGAACCGAATATCAGCGCTTCGGAGTTACCGAAACCTGCCATTCGTCCTTATCCGACGCAATATGTCGCATCTTGGCAGATGAAAAATGGCGCGGAAGTCACTATCCGCCCCATTCGTCCGGAAGATGAACCGTTATCGGTTAAGTTCCATCAAACGCTATCGGAAGAAACTGTTTATTTGCGGTACGCACATTTGGTAAAACTAAGTCAGCGGACTGCACACGAACGGTTGTCGCGTCTGTGCTTTATTGATTACGATCGCGAAATGGCGTTAGTGACCGAGTACGTCAATCCCGAAACCGGACAAGCGCAGATTATCGGTATCGGTAGGTTAAGCAAATTGCACGGTACGTCTGAGGCTGAGTTCTCTATGTTAGTGAGCGATCGCTTCCAACGTCAAGGTTTGGGCACTGAGTTGCTGCGCCGCTTAGTGCAAATTGCTCGCGATGAAAAATTGGATCGCATTACTGCTGATATTCTCAGCAATAATATGGCGATGCAGCGCATTTCTGAAAAGTTGGGTTTCCGGCTGGAGCGCATTATCGGCGAACCGATGGTGAAAGCAATTTTTGAGTTGTAAAAAGTAGGGTGGGCATCGCCCACCTTTTTATCAAAATATGGCATACAGTAATTTTAGTTTAGCTAATGTCAAACAAACCTTTGATTTAACTATAGAAGAAAATCAAAACCTGTTTAGCGAAGTTGATGCTGTTGAACCATCCGATATTTTAAGAATAATTTTACAAGAGTATATTCCTTTAGCTACAGCAATTAATACGGAAAAAGCTCGCTCAGAATTACTGATTTCTCAAGTATTAGCAGATGTCAGACGACAATTAAATTACCGAGTTAGTTTATTCTCCGGGACTGATTTTAATGTCGATGAAAAATTGGGACTTAACGGTTATTGCGATTTTATTATTAGTTGTTCTCCAGAACAATATTTCATTACGGCTCCAGTGATTACTATTGCTGAGGCAAAAAATGAAAATATCACTGGTGGTTTAGGCCAATGCGTAGCGAGTATGGTAGGAGCGCAGTTATTTAACCAACGGGCAAATAATGAGATTAAAACTATTTACGGAACGGTCACAACTGGAACTGTTTGGAAATTTTTAAAATTAGAAGATCGAACTTTATTTATCGATAAAATTGAGTATTATGTTAAGGAAATAGATAAAATATTGGGTATTCTTTTAGAATCAATAAAGGCTAATTTAACTGCGGATTAATTTTTATTACTAAACTGACAATTTGAGCGCACTGTCAGTTCATACTATTACGCAGATAAAGGAGGAAACTATGGAACTCAAATTAGTACAAGTAGAAATTCCAGAAGGAAGTAATATTATCATAGGTCACAGCCATTTTATCAAAACTGTGGAAGATTTGTATGAAATTATGGTCGGAAGTTCGCCGCAAGTGAAATTTGGCATTGCCTTTTCCGAAGCATCTGGGCCATGCTTGATTAGAGTAGCGGGAAATGATGGGAATTTACAACAAGCGGCGACTAAGAATGCAGAAGCGATCGCCGCCGGACACACATTTGTTATTCTGCTAAAAGAAGCCTTCCCGATTAATTTTTTGAACGCGATCAAACAGTGCCAAGAAGTTTGCCGAATTCATTGCGCTACAGCCAACCCCGTACAAGTAATTGTCGCAGAAACAGACCAAGGACGCGGTATTTTGGGCGTTGTGGATGGATTTTCGCCCAAAGGTGTGGAAACTGCCTCCGATGTGAAAGCGCGTCAGGAATTTTTACGCAAGATAGGTTATAAACTTTGAAAAAAGTTTCAGTGGTACGGAGCTAGTGGTTCACCTTAAATACAGGGAGTAAAACGTACCAAAGAAAATCAAAATAATCGCAGGAAAAGAGATTCTTCCAAACATAATTAATCGATCGAGTTTGATTTTATCCTTTTGGAAACGCTCTTTATGCCCCACTATGACTAGCAGCAGCTCTAAACCCAGTAGCAAGTAAACTAGATAAAAGGCATAGTCGAGAGCAACAACATAACCCACCCCATCTGGTAAGGACTCTAGCAAGCTGAGATGGTAAAATACCACTGCTAGCAGCAGACCGCTCAATACCTCAGCTGAGAGATTCTCGAAGGGAAGAAACAATAACAAGTATGCCACAACCACAAAGAACCAGAGAGGCAGCAAATTTTTGATGCTGAAACCGAGTAAGTCTCTTTTAATGGAGATGACAGTATTGAACTGGGAATATTCTAAATCCGAGTTGGTATCAATAACTCTGCGATCGCCTAAAGTAGATTTATTAACCAAGGTATCTTGGTAGAAGGTCACCTTTTCAGGAGTCCAAGCGCTGATTTCCTTAAAAACCTCCTCTTTCCATTGTTTAGGTAATTTTTTAGTGGTAGAGGACTTATCGCGCATTCCTACAAAGTCTATCGCATAAATCAACTTGTCTCGCGTTAGGTTGGCGTGTCGAAATCTCACCGACAAAAGCTGAGTGTCGAACGGGTAATCGTGAAAATCAAACTCCTCATGAAAATCGGCTTTAATCCGGTATACCTTATACTTTACATCAGCCTCTTGCCCTGATTTTATCGGCTCGCCAAGTTTTAATTTGTCCCCCGAATCGAGCCGATTTATTCCATAGTTAATAAACTCAATATTATCCGCGTCTAGGGCTGTTTTATATCTAAACCACAGATAAGAATCGACCAAATAGCTTGATGTTTTTTCATCTAAATAACTAACTTTATTAATATCTATACCCACGTAAACAATGTCGGTCTTGCGTAGATATCGATCGCCAACTTGCAAAATATCCCCTCTCGCGATTTGTTCATCAAAATCGGCAACTTTTTTAATATTGCTTATTGTTTGCAATTGAGTAAAAGCGGAGACAAGATTCCCTTTATCAAACAGCCCTACAGCAATAGGTACAACAGCATTTCGGTATTCATTCAAGTAAAACGTTCTCGTTCCTGTTTGGATAGCTGTTTCTGGGCTATCGATCCCAGCCAAACCATCTTTAACCAAGTAACGGTCTGTTTTGATATCTTTCCCCGTAAAAGCCTTTTTCGGTAAATCTTTCTTCGTCAATAGAGTCCGATCCATTGCTTCTACGAGCGCACTAATAGCATCATAGTAACAAGCGGCAGACCAACCAGGAGGAGTTCCGTAAGTTTGTTCAAATGTTGTCCTAAATTGTTGAGTTCGATCGTCCGCAACATCATAAATGAGTGGAACTGTGGCGTAAAGACCGTTTGTAAAGTAGCCGGGACTTTCCTTTTCTTCAGGAAGGTTAGCAACGCTTTCACCAATAGCCACATCACCGATATCATCGCCACCAAATAAGGGAAAATCCAAATTGCGCCTTTTGATTTCCACAATCAAGTTTGTCACTTGGTCGCGATTAGCCGCCAAGACAACCACATCGGTCGATTGACCGCTATCTTTGAGTTTTTGTAAGTCCTTAATAATAATCTCGTCTGTGGCTTTGTTTTGATTTTCTTCTAACTTCCACTTGGCTACTATGTCTCCTCCCAATTGTCGGAATTCAGCTTCAATGGTTTGGCCTAAACCTAAACCATAAGCATCGTAGCCGTGGATGAGGAAAATCTTTGAATACCCCAGCACCTTTTTCAGGTAATAAGCGATAAATCTCCCTTGAAAGCTGTCAGCAAAAACCGTGCGAAAATACCAATCATTACCTTCGGTTACTGAATCAGCAGTCGCCGAACCGCTGATCGCTGGAATACCGGCGGCTTGATAAATTTTTCCCGCTGCTTTGGATGTGCTGCTGGAATAGTGACCGATGACGGCGACTGCTTTCGATCGCACAATTTCTTCAGCTATTTTCTCCGCTACTTCCGGCTTGGCTTGGTCGTCATAGACTTCTAACTTCAGCGGTTTACCTTGAATACCGCCAGCTTGGTTTACTTTGTTGATGTATAATTCTACACCTTGAAGCATCGATTTGCCTGCTGCTTGCGTTGCATCCCCCACATTGGTTAAGGGAACGGCGATCGCTATAGTTATCTTTTCTTGGTTTTGCGCGTTGAATATAGCAATACCTATACTCACCACTATCCCTAACAGGACAAGAGTTAACCATAAAATCGTCTTTCTTCGACGCATACTTATCCAAGGAGCCAAAAAAAAAGGTAGTTTAGCCAAATATAAACCGGATTATAACATTACCTTTCTTGTTTCCTTTTGGTTGCCCGTCACTTAGCATACAAGTATAAAAAAGCACTTTATAATCAAAATAGCAGTAGATGCAAATTTTTTCTGACTGGGCGATCGCACTATCTTTTTCCATCAAAAATCATCCCCATCTTTATCTGCGTTTATCTGTAAATATCTGCGGTAAAAAAAAAGTGGGCATTGCCCACCCTACAGTTGTTTACCTATTGGAGAGTTTAACGCAATCAACCAAATCCAAAACTACACATTTAACAGCACAGGCAAATCCGTTTTTTCATCAAGTTCATCAGATTTACCGGTAACCGTTTGCCGTCACAACTCCATCATCTTGATGATACAAAGTTGCACCGACTTGACAACCACGGTAAGCTAAAATATACAATTCCTTCAAATCGCGAATCAACGGATAGCGAGGATTAGCACCAGTACATTGATCGTCGAAAGCTTGGTCTGCCATTTCTTCCACTTGTTCGTAGAAAGCTTTTTCTTGTTCCGGCAAAACTTCCTTAATCGTCAGCGGAATATCCAATTCCTTCTTCAGATTTTCGATCGCTTCCACCAGCTTTTCAACTTTCTCTTCTTCCGTGTTACCACCCAAACCTAAATAATCTGCAATCCGCGCATAACGCCATTTCGCATTTGGATACTTGTACTGCGGGAAAATCGCTTGTTTGAACGGCACATCGGTAGCATTGTAGCGAATGACGTGAGAAATCATCAACGCATTTGCTAAACCGTGGGGTACGTGGAAAGTAGAACCCAATTTGTGCGCCATTGAGTGACAAACTCCCAGGAAAGCGTTAGCAAATGCCATCCCTGCCATCGTCGCCGCATAGTGAACTTTTTCCCGCGCTTTCGGATCGTTAGCACCATTCTTATAAGCAGAAGGCAGATATTTCATCAGCAAGCGAATTGCTTCTAATGCTTGTCCGTTCGTGAACTCCGAAGCTAATACGGAAACATAAGCTTCCAGCGCGTGAGTTAGTGCGTCGATCCCGCCATAAGCTGTCAGCTTCTTCGGCATATTCATCACTAATTCGGGATCGACGATCGCCATAGTAGGAGTTAGCGAATAATCTGCCAAAGGATACTTAATACCCGTGCGATTATCTGTCACCACTGCAAAAGGCGTTACTTCCGAACCAGTTCCCGAAGTAGTCGGAATAGCAATAAAGATGGCTTGATTACCCAAACTTGGCAGTTCGTAAACCCGCTTGCGGATATCCATAAACCGCATCGCCAAACCTTCAAATTCGGTATCTGGTTGTTCGTACATCAACCACATAACTTTAGCAGCATCCATCGGCGAACCGCCACCGATCGCGATGATGATATCGGGTTGGAAAATTTTAATTTCATGCAATCCTTTATTGACTGTTTCCAAAGATGGATCGGGTTCCACATCAAAGAAAACTTGATGTTTGATGCCGATTTCATCCAGAATTTCAGTAACTTTATCCGTTACGCCCAAGTCAAATAGCGGTTTATCGGTAACGATAAATGCCCGTTTTTTCCCCGCTAATTCTCGCAACGCCACTGGCAAACAACCATATTTGAAATACACCTTGGGCGGGATGCGGAACCACAACATATTTTCTCGGCGTTCGGTGACGGTTTTGATATTCAGCAAGTGTTGAGGGCCAACATTTTCCGATACCGAATTGTCGCCCCAGCTACCGCAACCGAGAGTCAAAGAAGGATCGAGGCGGAAGTTGTAGAGGTCGCCGATCGCACCTTGCGAAGATGGCGTATTAATCAGCACGCGGGCTGTTTCCATCTTCGATTCAAAATATTTGATGTGTTCTTGATTGGATGGGGCTGTATACAATACAGAAGTATGTCCGTGTCCGCCAAAAGTAATTAAAGCATCGGCTTTTTCTACCGCTTCTTGGTAGTTTTTCGCCCGATACATTGCCAAAATCGGCGAGAGTTTTTCAAACGAAAAAGGTTCGTTTTGGCCGATTTCTTCGACTTCGCCAATCAGCACTCTGGTGTCTGGCGGAACGGTAATTCCAGCTAATTTCGCGAGAGTTTCTACCGATTGTCCGACGATTTCCGCATTCAAACGTCCGTTGACGCTAATTTTACTGGCGACTTTTTCTCGTTCTTCTGGATTGAGGAAATAAGCGCCCCTTTCCAGAAATTCTTCTTTAACCGTGTCGTAAACTGAATCGACAACCACCACCGATTGTTCGCTGGCGCAAATCATGCCGTTGTCGAATGTTTTACTCAACAAAATTGAAGATACAGCCATTTTAATATGGGCAGTTTCATCAATTACTGCTGGGGTATTTCCCGCGCCTACGCCTAATGATGGGTGTCCTGAAGAATAGGCAGCTTTCACCATTCCTGGGCCACCTGTAGCGAGAATCAGCTTCACATCATGGTGTTGCATTAAAGCTTGGGAAAGCGGTACGGTGGGTTCGTCAATCCAACCGATGATATCTGGTGGCGCACCAGCTTCTACTGCTGCTTTCAGGACGATTTTCGCGGCTTCGATCGTGCATTTCTTCGCCCGTGGGTGAGGCGAAAAGATAATCGCGTTGCGGGTTTTCAGGGCGAGAAGGGCTTTGAAAATCGCCGTCGAAGTTGGGTTTGTTGTCGGCACAATACCTGCCAAAATACCCACTGGTTCCGCAATTTTTTGGAATCCAAATGATTTATCTTCTTCGATAACGCCGCAGGTTTTTTCGTGCTTATATTTGTTGTAGATAATTTCGGAAGCGAAGTGGTTTTTAATCACTTTATCTTCTACCACTCCCATTCCGGTTTCGGTAACCGCAATCTTGGCTAACGGGATGCGTTGGGTATTGGCTGCAAGTGCGGCTTTTTTGAAGATAACATCCACCTGTTCTTGGGTGTAAGTCGCATATTTTTCTTGCGCTGCTTTAACTCGTGCAATTAAGGCTTCCAGTTCGGTTATGTTTGTGACTGTCATGAGGATTCCTTTAGGATCTGGCTGAATGCGATCGAGATAGGGTTTACAACCAGAACGCTCTGGCTATATTGATGTTGAGGATGGAAATTTTTTGGGCTGGCTTTGTTTCTCTGGATAACGTCTTGCCTGTTTATCTATTTATATTTTACCCAGAGAAACTATCCGATTAACTTTTTCTTGAACTTTTTTTAGGTTCCTATCTACCTTTCTGTTCTAAGTATATATTACTTTTTCGACATTTGGGAATTATCTTCCATATTTATTTACAGTTGAAAACGCTTGTTGAGGCATTTGTAGGTCAGGGATGATATTCAGCAAAATTTAAGCTTTTTATGCAGTACCCCTTCCCTGTTAACGAGGAAGAAGCTAGGGGGTGGAGTAATTGCGATCGCCTGCTTTTTGCTTCGTTCTTCAATGCAGGTTTTGCATCATTTTTTAGCACGAATTTCTCCATAATTCCACAGATATTATGTGGAAATTTCACGATACGACTGCCAGACCGTATTTTTTAAAGATATCTACCGTTCGTTGCACTAACTCTGCTGTTGGCGGTTGGGTATCTTTGAGTTGGTAATCATAACCCAACTGTTCCCATTTGTACTCGCCCATCTTGTGAAAAGGCAGTACCTCCACCTTTTCTATATTTCCCAACGTGGAGATAAAACTAGCAAGTCCTTCAATGTTAGCAGGGTCATCCGTGAGATTCGGTACCAAAACAAACCGAATCCAAGTTGGTTTGTTAATTTCACTCAGATATTTGGCTAATTTTAGAGTAGGTTCGATGGGAACGCTGGTAACCTTAAAGTAAGTTTCCGGTTCAAAGGATTTGATATCCAATAACACCAAGTCAGCGTACTCAAGCACTGGTTTGGCGGCGTGTTCTAAATCCGCATAACCGGAAGTATCTAATGCTGTGTGAATACCCAGCTTTTTGCAGCGTTTGAAGATTTCCGCGACAAAATGAGGCTGCATCAAAGGTTCGCCACCGCTGACAGTAACGCCACCGCCAGAAAAGCGCATATAAGATTTGTACTTTTCAATCTCTGCAATTAATTCATCGACGGTGACTTGTTTGCCATCAGTCATGGGACGACAATCGGGATTGTGGCAATACAAACAACGCAGAGGACAACCTTTTGTAAAAATAACGAAGCGGATACCTGGGCCATCAACTGTTCCGCAACTTTCTACAGAATGAATTTGTCCGACGACATTCTGATTTTGAGAAGATTCGGAAATAGAGATTGGCGTTGACATCAAAAATCCTCAAATTTTGGCGATCGAACAGAGATGGAACTCCTGGAAACAATAGGGTGGGCAATGCCCACCCTACTATATTCTAAATGCGATCGTGGAATGTCCGCTTAATTACATCGAGTTGTTGTTCGCGAGTTAATTTGATGAAGTTAACTGCGTATCCCGATACCCGAATGGTGAGTTGCGGATATTTTTCTGGATGGTCTATGGCATCTAGCAACGTTTCGCGATCGAGTACGTTTACATTAATATGATGTCCGCCATCGTGGCAATAACCATCTAATATTCCACTCAGGTTTTTGATGCGATCGTCTTCTGTTTTACCCAAGGCTTTCGGCACAATTGAGAAGGTGTAGGAAATGCCGTCTTGGGCGTGTTCGTAAGGTAGTTTGGCAACTGAGGCTAAAGATGCGATCGCACCTTTCGTATCCCGTCCGTGCATTGGGTTTGCCCCTGGTGCAAACGGTTCCCCAGCTTTGCGTCCGTCGGGTGTATTTCCCGTTTTCTTACCGTAAACAACGTTAGAAGTAATCGTCAAAACAGATTGGGTTGGCACTGCATTTCGGTAAGTTTTGTTTTGGCGGATCTTATCCATAAAATCCTTGACCAAGTTAACGGCAATGCTATCTACGCGATCGTCGTTATTTCCGTATTTCGGGAAATCGCCTTCGATTTGATAATCAACTGCCAAACCGCTTTCATTTCGCAGCACTTTCACTTTGGCATATTTCATTGCCGAGAAAGCATCTGCTACTACTGACAAACCTGCAACGCCACAAGCTAGAGTGCGGAGAATTTCCCGATCGTGCAACGCAAATTCCAGCCGTTCGTAGCAGTATTTGTCGTGCATATAGTGGATGACATTGAGGGTGTTAACGTACAGTTTCGCTAACCAATCTAACAGGCGATCGAACTTCGCCTTCACCTCATCGTAATCCAGGTATTCGGATGTAACAGGTTCAAATTCAGGTGCAATTCGATCTCCCGCTTTTTCATCCTTGCCACCGTTAATCGCATACAGTAAAGCTTTGGCAAGGTTGGCCCGTGCCCCGAAAAATTGCATCTGCTTACCGATTCGCATCGCCGAAACGCAGCAGGCAATTCCATAATCATCGCCGTAATACGGACGCATCAAATCGTCGTTTTCGTATTGTACCGAACTGGTATCGGTCGAAACTTTCGTGCAGAAATGTTTGAATTTTTCTGGTAATCTTTCCGACCAAAGTATCGTTAAATTCGGTTCTGGCGCAGGGCCTAAATTATATAGTGTGTGCAGCAAACGGAAACTGTTCTTGGTGACGAGAGTGCGCCCATCTTCACCCATACCGCCGATCGATTCTGTTACCCAAGTTGGATCGCCCGAAAACAGTTCGTTGTAATCTGGTGTCCGCAGGAACCGCACCATGCGTAACTTCATCACAAAATGGTCGATAATTTCTTGCAATTGCGCTTCTGTCGCATCGCCATTTTGCAAATCGCGCTCAAAATAAATATCCAAGAACGTGGCAACTCGCCCCAAGGACATCGCCGCACCGTTTTGTTCTTTCACGGCACCCAGGTAAGCGAAGTATGTCCACTGTACGGCTTCTTTGGCATTCGCTGCGGGTTTGCTAAGATCGAATCCGTAGCTAGCCGCCATTTGTTTGAGTTCTTGCAGCGCTCGAATTTGTTCGCAAATCTCTTCTCTTAACTGAATAACCGATTCTACAATCGAGTCGAGTTCCAGTTCTTTGAGTTGTTCTTTTTTGTCCGCAACTAAGCGGTCAACGCCGTACAAAGCTACGCGGCGATAATCGCCGATAATCCTACCCCGACCGTAGGCATCCGGTAATCCAGTGATAATTCCAGAATGCCGCGCCAGTTTCATTTCACGGGTGTAAGCATCGAAAACTCCATCGTTATGAGTTTTGCGATATTTGCTGAAAATCTCTTCCGTCTCTGGGTCGAGTTTGTAGCCGTAAGCTTCTAGGGAGGCTTTTACCACGCGGATACCGCCCAAGGGCATAATTGCTCGCTTCAGCGGTTTTTCTGTTTGCAAACCAACAATTTGTTCTCGCTCTTTGTCAAGATAACCGGGCTGATGTGCAGTTATAGTTGAAACGACTTTTGTATCGGCATCTAACACGCCTTTTTGTCGTTCTTGCTTCATTAAATCCAGTACTTGATTCCACAGCTGGTGAGTTCTTTCGGTGGGGCTACGCAAAAAGGACTCGTCTCCTTCATAAGGAGTGTAGTTTTTTTGGATAAAATCCCGGACATCTATTTCTTCTGTCCATTTTCCTGGAACAAAATTTTTCCATTGCTCCAACATGGCTTTTTTCTCCCCGTTACTTTGCACAGTTATCTTTTCTTTCTGCGCTAATACTATGTTACAAAGTTTGGGGGATGTCGGCCAAAAAGTATCACTTTATTTAATAAACAACTTCAATGACGTTTTAGTTTCTCTTTAAAACAATTTGTAGGTTGTTTTATCCGCTATTATAAATATATTGTGGTTTTTGATACTTTTTATAAAAAAGTCAGCTATAATACGAATATTATTAAGTACTTAATTGTGAGATAAAAATAAGAGATTCAGTATTTTTATCAGTGCTTTATCCAAATGTTTATGCTTGTTTGGCGCTTCTAACTTCAGCAGAGACAGAGAGGGGAGATAGTTTTGCTCCCCCGCTCTCCTACTGTCTCCCTCTTAATTAGCGGCCTTTGGAGGCTCAGTCTTGGGGTTCTGTGCCCGCTTCTGCATCGCCAACAGTTGCGGCACCGTGACAAATCGATATCCCCGCTGTTTGAGTCCGGCAATAATTATTGGCAAAGCCTGCACCGTTCTGGGGTGAATATCGTGCAGTAGTATAATTTCTCCCGGTCGGGCAGCTTTCAGGACATTATTGGCTAAAACAGGCGCAGATCTGCCGATATGGTTCTCCCCCGGATCGTCCGACCACATCACGATCGCATACTTTTGAGAGCGGGCGTAAGCTGCTAGGCCGTTGTTTAGGAAGCCTCCAGGCGGACGGAAAAGCGATGTCTTGACGCCAGTCGTCTTGTAAATTAGGGCGGCTGTATTTTCTATTTCGGCAGCAGCCACAGCCGGATTCATATGAAAATACCAGTGATGCCACGTATGGTTGCCAATGACATGACCGTCTTGCACTACCCTCCGCCCAATATCGGGATAATTTTTCAGGTTTCGTCCGATCCAGAAAAACGTTGCCTTGATGTTGTTTTTCCTCAAGATTTCCAGCACCTGCAAGGTAGTTTTCGGCCAGGGGCCATCATCAAAAGTCAGCGCAATTACTTTTTCTGGAGTACCTAAATCCACTTTGCGAACCGTTTTGCCTTGATACTGTGTCGGTACGGAAAAAACCAGATTAGTTGCTTTGACTGGATGTGCCATCCCAAAACTGGGCAGCCGCGAGTCAGATAGGCGTCCCGGCAGCGCCATGTAGCTGCCTAACAAGCCAACAACCGTCACCAGCGTTGGAAAAAACCTGGGATACCAAAAAAAGGCATATCTACTTTTCATCTTACAATTTGTATAAAAAAACGTCCCTATTATAAGGACGCTCTGGCAGAAAATCTTATTTGCCTAACGCGGTATTTTTACGACAGCCAGGAATAACTTAACTTTTCTTCAAATTACGGTAATTGCTTCGCCTCCTGCCAGCGTCAGAGGGAAATGGTGAGCGTTCGGCGCGTGCATTACTTGAATACCCAGATTAGCCCGATTGACAACATCGGCATCCGAATAGATTACCCGACCGCTGCTGTCCAAAATTGAGTGATTGAAGTTGAAGCCATTGAGGTTAAATGACATCAAACACACAGCCGCCGTGGCTAACCAAATACCTACTGTGGGTACAGCTGCCAGGAAAAAGTGCAAAGTTTGAAAATATCAATTTCGGGTCGGCGTTGAGTGATAGTACTCATAACGAATTTATCCTATCCTCCATGTATAACTAATGTTATAAAAACTTCTACGGAAGCTTATTATTTAGTTAAATATTTTTTACTTTATTTCTTAAATTTAACTTCCCAAATTTATTACTTAATTTAAGTAGAACTTAACTCATCAACATCAAAGTTAATTTCTTTAAAGAAATATTAATAAATGTATAGCCGAAACTTGGGGTTATAAAGTCAAAAGGAAGATAGAGAGGGAAAAGGGAAAAGGAAAAAGATTAATTCCCCCGCTCCCCCACTCCCCCACTCCCCCACCCTCCATTGAGCGATTGGCCCTCAAACCTGGGAATAATACAACAAAGAGTTAAATTTATGCCTCTGAAGCCACCCCAGCCCTAAAGGGACGGGGGTTCAAAATGCGATAAAACCTCCACTTGGCTCTCCCAAATTGGTACAACATCCAAGTTCTTAGTGTTAGCATTTTGAACTTTCGCTGCGACTCGCTCTGACTCTGGGAATTTCCCAAAGGAAGAAGGAACTTGTCCTCCTAATCGCAAGTTAATTTTCGTGGTCGCCTGTCTCCAAGCCGCATACAAGAGCGGTTCCGCACTTAACCAAGCGTTTTGTGCTTGATTCGCTT